>CAYJNJ010000053.1:0-31544 GCA_964371595.1 uncultured Bacteroidales bacterium
CATAATGGGTTGATTTTAATTTTTATTTATCAGGAGGATTTTGTTCCGCGGCTTCCATCTTACGCGTAGTCCTCAGCGCCATCATTTTATTCAGGAGATCGAACCAGAACGGGGCACCGAGTGAAATGGCTATTGCCGTGATCAGGTAACCGAAGAAATGCTTCCATAGCAGGCTGAACATATAAGCTAATTTTTGCCCGTAGGTATAGCCGGGGCCCATTGGCCAGCAGCCGGTCCCCAGAATACTCCCGGCATCGGCGATATCATTCTGAAGATCCTGTTTGATGATCAGCAATGAATCCATCCTGGCTTTGATAGCTTCAAATGACGGGTCCTGGTTGACCAGGCTGGTGTCGACAGCCAACGGGTTGCTCTGAATGTATGAATTTGCCATACTGACGAGCTGCTCACGGGCCACCCTGTCGGTAGAGAGCTTTTTCACGATTACAAAAGTATCGGCATTAAAAAACCAGGCCAGGCAGAAACCGAGGACCAGCAGCACCGCCCTGATCTTTCGCTTGTACCATTCCGCAGTGTGCTCCATCGTCCGGTTGAACCAATTTTCAATCTCAAGCCTGAACAGGTCCACGTCGCCTTTGGCCTCCAGCCAAAGGCCCCGGAGATATTCCGCAGTTTCGGGGTCAAGGATCCTGTCGTCCCTGTTTACGCTTTTCGACAGTTCGATAATCTCTTTGAAACGGGCTTCGATGTGTTTCTTATCCTGTTCCTGAGGAGTATCTCCAAAAAACAGGCTGATAACCGTTTTGGAGAATGTATCAGCCTTGAAAAATGAAGGGATTCTGAAAAGTCCTGAGCTACCCAGGTACTTTATTCCAGGGTGGCTGTAAAAGGAGTTGACCACCTTGTTTTCAGGGTTTTTCATGAATTTCAGGCTGTCCCAAAGCCTGCGTATAGGCCCTGTTTCCTTTTCATCATTCAGCATCCGGTCGATAGCCTCTTTAAGGTTCCGCGCCCTGAGCCCAAGGGCGGTGGCGATAAGCTCTGAAATGACCGTTGCCAGCAGGCTGTATAGCAGGAAAATAAAAACCAGCCCGATTACTACATTTAAAGCTACAGAATCAAACATATTTTTGATATTAGATAAGCTACAAGCTACAAGCTACAAGCCTCAAGCCCTACGCCCCAAGCCTACACAACCAGCCTCAGTTCATCGCTGGGATCAATCGGCGTATCAGCCATCTCAATAATTTCCGCTTCCAGGTCGCGCCTGATCAGCAATCCGCGCGTATCGGGCCAGAGCCTTTTCATATCACGGAACAGCTTGCCCATGGCTTTGTCATCGTCAAGGTTAGTTGCCGCAACCAGGTCCTTCATTTCCCTCCTCCTGTCGCCATCCAGCGATGCACCCCGGTTGAATACCAGGCTGATCAGGCAGGTCTGCTCATAAGGGTGTAATTTAGGAAGATTCGGGTAAATAGCAACCGTTTGTTTCGCAGTGTATGGTAATTTTTTTTCATACCATTGCTTCAGGGCAACGTCGATAGGGATTACGATATCCTGCATTTTATTTGATTCTGCCAGGGCTGCGTGCTTCTTCAGCCCGGCAGTAGCCGCAAGCCTTTGTGCTTGCGGCAAGGGGATGTATGGCGACCAGTCATCCAGGATCTTTTGTGCTTTAGCCTGGCCACAGTCATAGCCAATGCCGATAGTTACTCCGCTATCCGTCGTATCGGGTGCAGGCACACAAGGCTTGCAGTACCTTTTGATGTAAGCATTCCAGTTGCCAGGATGGCCGTATCCGACCTCGCTGGCCATGATCACGCGGTTTATGATTTGTTTTGATAAAATTAGTTCCATAGGTTATTTATTTTTAAGTGATTAATTCTTTTTGCCATAAGCTTCAAGCTTCAAGCTTCAAGCGGCTTGTGGCCTGTGGCCTGTGGCTTGTGGCTTGCGGCCTGTCGCTATTCCTTCCATGCCGGGGTTAGCAAATCACCGTACTTCGTCAGCAATCCCTGTAATTCGTTGTGCTGGTCGCTGAACGACTTCATCATCCAGTCGGCCGGCTCGACTTCTTTCACTTGTTCCAGCGCCTGCCGGAATTCATCCATTTCTCCCAGTCCGTAATGGGCTTCAGCTTTGTTTACAAGTATCCAGAACATTTGTTCTTTGGCGTCTGTCATATTGTAATCGGCCGGCTTGTCGAAACTGGCCAGCATGGTTTTCATTTCCATCCTGCCTTTCATTTCGGTGATGTCTTTCCAGTCATTTTCGCACATTTTCAGCACCTTTTTCCTGATGCGGTTTGCCCAGATCATATCGGCAATCTTATCGTCTTTCGAACTGAAAAGGCTGGAATCAACCCTTTTATTCATCAGGAAGGCTAGGTTGATGCCGTGATAACGGTTATGAAGAAGGAAATATCCCCTTTCGTAGAATTGGATGGCGTTGGCCAGGTGCACATCTCCCTGTCCGTAATGATGCAGTTTCTTTTCGATCCTGCCGGCGAGTGAAACAGTTTCCGTATCATTGGTGTGCTCAATGTCGAGGCGGGAAAGGAGCTTTATAGCATCGTTCAGGGCCGAGACCGGGTCGGGAAGCTTGGTTTTGTAAGTGGCGTAGGCCAGCCGCTGGATGAGGTAAGGATTGTTTAATGCATCATCGTTCATCATTGTAAGCGCGGAGGAGAAAAGCTCTTTGGCAGCAGCATACTCACGTTGCTGAAGGGCATCTTCTCCCTGTTCGGCAAGGTCGGAAAGCGTAGGATTATCAGTCTCTTCGGCGCTTGCCAGCATTTTATCGAGTTCAGCAACGAATGAAGTTTTAGGCTTGTAGAAAACTTTCAGCATATTCCGGACCATGGAAACCGGAGGGGCATCCTGGATGAAAGGCGGGTTGAGGTCATGCAGGTGTGAATAAACCGGGCTGTCGGGATCATCAACTTTCAGGACCACATCGATAGTATCGCCAAGGACCTGCCTGAACCGCTCCACCTCTTCATAATCTATCGCTTCCCCGAGATGGGTGTAGCTTGTGATTTTAATATGGTTCAGGTCGAAAGGATAAGCCAGCTTATCTTCGGAAATTACAATGGTTGTGCGCCTGCGGAGCGCGTGGCGGATGCCCAGTTCGTAAAAGGCATTGACATTGGCTGTCGACAGGTCGGCGATCACAATGTCGGCCTGCAGCAGTTCCTTGTACATCTGGTAATCTATCGACCCGGAGTGAAGGATTTCGTCGGCCCTTACGCAGATAAGGCCTTTGGCCTCGACAACCGGTTTGATCAGGAGCTTATAGGATTTATTAAGATCGAGCTTCCTGCCGGTCGCAAAATCTGTCTTGATCCCAAACCCCATGATAACAAAACAACGCTTTAAAGCACTGGAATTATCACTAATGTCAGGCATGAATTTTCCCTTTAAAAGGTTAAATGGTCAGAATGTCACTGCATAGGGGGGCTTGGCATCCAATGCAGAAATCAAATTTAATTTAAATAATTCTTTGACATATACTATTTAACAGATTTTTGGGAATTTTCCGCCAACATGACAAAGGAATGTTATTTTTGTAGGGTCTGTCAATCTAATCTCAAAATTTATGAAAAAGCTTTTACTTTCCTTTGTAGTCGCATTATTCGCCGTGCCCATGATGGCACAGGACTGTGCCGATCTCTTCTTTTCTGAATATGTTGAAGGAAGTGCCAATAACAAGACACTCGAAATTTATAACCCAACGAATAACCCTGTTGACCTCAGCCTTTATGTGATCAAGCGTTATTCCAACGGAAGTCCTTTCCCGACGGAAGAGCTGGTGCTCTCAGGTACTATCCAGCCGAAAGATGCCATTGTAGTCACAAATGGCCAGACCGATTCCCTCTGGGTGCAGAATGGAGGGTACTGGTCGCTGCCCATCTCGGAAGAGCTTTATAATATGGGTGATCTTCATTGTTCAGGGATTTATCCTACTCCCATGTATTTTAACGGGGATGATGCCATGACGCTGGAAACGGTGACAGGTGGCGTGATCGATATCTTTGGCAAGATCGGCGAACAGCCTGAAAACGGCTGGAACGACATTCCCCCGAGTTATACTGCCGGTTCCCAGTTCTGGACTTCATGGACAGAGGATCAGACACTGATCCGGAAACATGATATTAAAAAAGGCGTTACTGCTAATCCGGCTTTGTTCATGGTCAATACCGAATGGGATTCTATTCCTGAAGATACCTTCGACAGCCTCGGATTCCATCGCTGCGACTGCGGTCAGCTTGGTATCAATGACAATCCCTCACCGAAGCACTCACTGGTGATCTACCCGAACCCGGTTGCCGGAAATGCTTTATATTTCAATACTTCGGCGGTATGGACAAAAGCTGAGATAATCACGGTTGCCGGGATAACCGTTAAGGAAGTCACCCAGACCAGGATGCCGAAAGAAGGCAGAATTGATATCAGCGAACTGCAAGCAGGGATTTATCTTGTCAGGGTTACTTTTTCTGACCAGACTTCGGTGCTGCATAAAATTATGAAACGGCAATAATTTTCAATACTTCTATAGCCCAACCATATGACTTCCAGGTTACTTAAGATTTTTTTTATTGCCATCCTGCCCGTTCAGCTTTTTTCCCAGGGAGTTATTGAAGGGGTGGTAAAAGATGTGCTCACCGGTGAATCCCTGATCGGGGTAAATATCGTTTATGGTGCTGGCAAAGGCACTGTAACAGATATTGATGGCCATTATTCGATAAACCTGACCAAAGGCGTTTATGAAATCACGGTCTCATATGTTGGTTACGAAACCCTAACTAAGAAGGTGGAGATAGCTGAAAACAGGATCAATCTCAATTTCGAATTGAAGACGATCATGCTGAGCGAAGTGGAAGTAGTTGGCGATATGGCACGTTCCAGGGAAACACCTGTGGCTTTCAGCACTATCAAGCCTTTAAAGCTCGAGGAAGAGCTGGCTTCGCAGGACATTCCGATGATCCTGAACAGCACTCCCGGCGTTTATGCGACACAGCAGGGCGGCGGCGACGGTGATGCGAGGATCAATATACGCGGCTTCAGCCAGCGGAATGTGGCTGTAATGATCGACGGCATCCCGGTGAATGATATGGAGAACGGTTGGGTGTACTGGTCGAACTGGTTCGGCCTTGACCTGGTGACACAGCGAATCCAGGTGCAGCGTGGGCTGGGTGCAAGTAAACTGGCCCTTCCTTCTGTGGGCGGAACAATGAACATTGTCACTGCAGGGATTCAGCAAAAACAGCAGATCAAAATTAAACAGGAGGTTGCCAGCGAAGGATATTTCAGGACCTCCGCAAGTTATAATTCCGGTCAGCTTAAAAATGGATGGGGAATTACCGCTGCCGGCTCTTACAAAACTGGAGACGGGTGGGTAGAGCAAACTTATACCAAAGGATGGTTTTATTATCTTAAAATTGATAAAAAACTTGGAAATCATATACTCAGCTTTGCGGCCATGGGAGCTCCACAGGAGCACGCCCAGAGAAGGTATAAAAAGCCTTTGGCTACGTACGACAGCACCTATGCCAGGAAGCAAGGAGTTAATGTACCGCCTTCGGAGTATTACAATACCAATTACCTGGATACAAATTACATGGTAGATAAAGGTCTCAGGTATAATGCAGACTGGGGGTCTTATACAGATACACTCGGAAACTTTCACGTGGTCAATGAAAAAATCAACTATTACCACAAACCTCAGTTTACTCTTCGTGATTTCTGGAATATCAATAAAAAAATGTATTTGTCCAATATTGCCTATCTTTCGTTGGGAAATGGCGGGGGGACAGCTTTGAATCAATCAGTGGAAGCTTCTTCAGGCAGCGATCCAGGCTTTATTACACCTGATGGCCAGATTGATTTTCAAAGATATCATAATGCAAATGTTTATCCAGCACCATTGCTGCAGGATTCGTTGTATCCACAGGAAATTTATTCCTATTACTATCTTAAGAGCCAAATTAACCGCCACAAATGGTTTGGCTTACTTTCGACTTTGAATTTTAATATCAATGCAAAATTCACCTTTTCTGGCGGGATTGATCTGAGGCGGTACAGGGGTGAGCATTATGAAGAGATCTATGATCTCCTTGGAGGAAGCTATACTAAAGATTTTTCGAATGATAATAGGAATTCTGCCTCACTTCTCCGTGAAGGAGACAAGATAAGCTATAATAATGATGGCATTGTCCAATATGGAGGCTTTTTCAGCCAGTTGGAATATATAACAGGCAATCTTTCAGCATTTATCAACCTGACTGGTGCTTATAGTGGATACAAAAAAATCGATTATTTCTTCCCGAAGACTATCGTTGTTGATGATACGATCCGCTATATAACCTGGGGGCGACCCGATACCATAAACGGAGTTATTTATAATGTAAACTCCCCGGGAGTTCAATACCAGGAAACTGATTGGTACTGGAAGCCAGGATTCACGATTAAGGCCGGCGCAAATTATAACCTTACGGAACGCTCAAATGTCTTTTTGAACCTTGGGTATCTGTCTAAAGCACCCAGGTTTAACAATGTGTATAACCGCAATAACATGAGCTTGCTCACAAATATTGTCAATGAGAAAATCGCAGCGGTTGAAGTCGGTTATACATACAACAGCAAGTATATCACTGTCAATACGAACGCATATTACACGGATTGGAAAAATGCCCCGACCAATCCCAGAGCATACCCGATCAGTCCAGGAGAAACAGGTTATTACAATATAGACGGTATGGATGCTCTTCATATGGGTGTTGAAGTAGATGTAGCATGGAGAATCATACATAATCTTGAAGCGGAAGCACTAATCTCGCTTGGCGACTGGCGCTGGACTTCCAGTGATTCAGTCGATATTTATAACAATAATAACCAGAAGGTTGACAGTGCTTATTTCAAAGCTGAAGGGATTCATGTTGGTGATGCTGCTCAGACTCAGTTTGCAGCCAGCCTGCGATGGGAAATCATTAAATACCTCTACATCAAAGGACAACTCACCTATTTTGACAGGTATTATTCTGATTTTAATCCGTTTTCACTTGATCCGGCAGGTAATCCAGGAGGATTCGATGCAGATGGGAATCCTATCGACACCTGGCAAATGCCTTCTTATTATTTAATTGATTTACATGCTGGTTATTCTTTCAAATGGGACAAATTGAAATTAGATATCCGGGCCAGTATTCTTAATCTGCTAAATACAGTGTATATTTCTGATGCATCTAATAATGATTCATTTTCTACCTCAACCATTGACAACGATGCCAAATCTGCCGGAGTATTCTATGGCCTGGGCAGAAGATTCAACACATCCTTAACATTATCATTTTAAATCCGATGAAAAAGACAAATTTACTTTTACTGATAATCGCCCTGCTGATAGTCTCCTTTGCAGGTGCCCAGCCCACCGGCTATTATAACGGAACGGAAAACAAGCAGGGCGAAGAACTGAAAGCTGCCCTCAACGATATCATCAGCGGCCATACCGTTTATTCTTACTTTTTTTCTAAGGAGATTTTCAAGCTTTCCGATGCCGATCCAAACAATCCAAATAATGTAATTGAGATCTATACCGGCAGGTCGTGGCCAAATGATGATTACGGCACCGGCGGTGATTTTCTGAACCGCGAGCATGTCTGGGCTAAATCCCACGGTAATTTCGGGGATGTCCAGCCGATGGACGGGGACGTCCATAACCTCAAGCCAAGCGATGCCTCCGTGAATATGGACAAGAGCAACCTGGATTTTGATATGGGAGGGACACAGCACCCTGAAGCAACGGGCTGTTATTATACCGACCATAACTGGGAACCCCGCGATGCCGATAAGGGCGACGTGGCCAGGATCATCTTCTATATGGATACCCGCTACCAGGGCGAGAACGGCGAGCTCGACCTAACCGCCGTCGATGAAGTGAATACCTATCCCTACCCGGAGCATGGCAAATTATCGACCCTGCTGCAGTGGAACCTGATGGACCCTCCCGATGATTTCGAAAGGAACCGCAATAATGTGATCTATTCTTATCAGCATAACCGAAACCCGTTTATCGACAACCCGCAGTTTGCCGAGCTGATCTGGAACAACGCCGCCCTTAATACGGTGTCTATCGCCGATGTTTACCAGGTGCCGGTGGTCCCTGTAGCCAGCGAGCCCATCACCATCCATGCGACAATTACGAGTTCTGACGGTAGCCTTTCCGACGCCACCCTCGACTACGGTACATCATGGGGCAACCTGAACAACAGCATCGACATGGGCGGCTCCGGCTCTGCTTTATACGCCGATATCCCCGGGCAGAACCAGAATACGACCATTTATTACCGCATTGTGGCCGAAGACGACAACGGCACTTTCACCTCGGTGATCTATAACTTCTTTGTGCCTAAAACCTTCACAGGAACGGTCACGAAAATCTATGATATCCAGGGACAGGGGGAAAGCAGCCCTTTTACAGGCCAGGTTGTAAGCACCACCGGGATCGTGACCGGCAACTTTGGCAGCGGCTATTTCCTGCAGGACGGTGCCGGTGAATGGAACGGGCTATATGTTTATGATCAGGGCAGGAACCCGTCCGTTGGCGACAGCCTTGTGCTTACCGGCACTATTGCCGAGTATTATGGAAAGACGGAATTGAAAAGCATTACCGGCTATTTCTACATTTCATCCAATCACCAGCTTCCTGCTGCAGCCGATATTTCCTGCGCAGAAGCCGGAGAAGCTTATGAAGGGGTAGTCGTGACTGTGGATAATGCCATTTGCACCGATGCCGAGTACCAGGCCAACTATTTCATGTGGACGGTAAACGACGGTACAGGCGATCTTCTCGTTCATAATACCAGCATTTTTGAATATGAGCCGGTATTAAACGATGTGTACACCGTGACCGGCCCGCTGGATTATGACTTCGACGAATGGAAGATCCAGCTCCGCTTCGAAACAGACGTTCATTCCGGACCAGGCCAGGATATTACCGCACCGGAAGTGTCATCCATCGAAGTGGTGACCGAAACCGTTATCAAAGTCCAGTTCTCCGAAGATGTTGACGCTGCCTCTGCGGAAAACCTTGCTAATTACAGCATCAATAACGGGATCACGATTTCCCAGGCCGCAGTCCATTCTATCATTAAATCCCAGGTATTCCTCACCACCAGCCAGCTCACCGGCGGTGCTTATGAGCTATCTGTTCAGAATGTAGCCGACCTGGTGGGAAATGTCATGACAGGTACAGTAAACATGCCTTTTTCTACAACTTATGGTGTTGACGAAGGGTCTGAAAAGCCGGAGCTGACTATTTATCCCAATCCTGCCAAAGACAGGCTGAATATCGAATGGTTATCAGGTTCGCCTGAATCGGTTACGATAAGCTTGTTCAATGTTACCGGGCAAAAGGTGTATTCAGGCCAGTCAGATGTAAACGGAAAAGAAACCCTGTCCATTAATACTGCCGGCCTGGGCGAGGGGCTCTATATGCTTGAAGTTAAAGGCGATGGGAACACTGCCAGGACAAAAGTGATCATCAACAGGCGATAATATTCGTACCTTGCAATAAATAAGTTATTAATCAATCCATGCTACTGTGTCAGATAGTTTAGTCATTATCCCGACATTTAACGAAAAGGAGAACATCGAAAAGATCATCCGCTTCGTTTACACCCTGCCCAAAGTCTTTCATATCCTGATCGTTGAGGATAATTCACCCGACGGAACGGCCGATATTGTAAAAAGACTGGTGAAAGAATTTCCCGATAAGCTTTTTATTGAGGAAAGAAAAGGGAAGCTTGGCCTGGGAACGGCCTATATCCATGGTTTCAAATGGGCGCTGGCCAGGGGATATGATTATATCTTCGAGATGGATGCCGATTTTTCGCATAATCCGGCCGACCTGGTCAAGATGTACAATTCCTGTATCTCGCAGCAGGCCGACCTGGTAGTAGGATCAAGATACATCAGGGGTGTAAATGTGGTGAACTGGCCCATGGGAAGGGTGCTCATGTCGTATTACGCTTCGGCCTATGTCCGGTTTGTTACCCGTATTAAAGTTCGGGATACGACTGCCGGTTTTGTATGCTATACCCGGAAGGTGCTGGAAGCCATCAACCTCGACCGGATCCGGTTTATCGGGTATGCTTTCCAGATCGAAATGAAATATACGGCCTGGAAGCTTGGCTTTAAGATCTATGAAGAACCGATCATCTTCACCGACCGTACCGAAGGCCAGTCGAAAATGAGTTCAGGGATATTCAAGGAAGCAATTTTAGGGGTGATCAGCCTAAGGATGAGGAATATAAGGAAGATACATAAGAAGTAATACCTCTACAAACACAACAGATCATGTCAGGAAACCTTTACATATACAATGCTCTGATTGTCAACGAGAATGAAATATTTCCAGGGAGCGTTGTTGTTCGTGACGGGATGATAAGCAAGGTGCTGAGGGCTGGTGAGATGGCTGATACCACGGGTCTTCCCATGATTGATGCCGGAGGTAAGTTCCTTATTCCCGGCGTCATCGACGACCAGGTGCATTTCCGCGAACCAGGCCTTAAGCACAAAGGGGAGATATTTACTGAAAGCCGCGCTGCTGTAGCCGGCGGAGTGACCTCCTTCATGGATATGCCCAACACCAACCCTCAAACCCTTACCCAGGAATTGCTGGAAGAGAAATACCGCTTAGGGGCGGAGAAGTCTTTGGCGAACTACTCTTTCTATATGGGCGCCTCCAACGATAACCTCGGCGAGATACTGAAAACCGACCCTGCGAATGTTTGCGGTCTGAAGGTTTTTATGGGCGCTTCAACCGGAAATATGCTGGTCGATAATCCGCAGACCCTGGAGAATATCTTCAGCAAAGTCAAATTCCTCGTGGCAGTGCATTGTGAAGATGAGGCGACCATCAGGGCCAATATGGAGCACTTCAGGGAACTTTACGGCGATGATATACCCATTGACGCACATCCGCTGATCCGCAGCGAGGAGGCCTGCTACAGGTCATCATCGTTCGCTGTGCAATTGGCAAAGAAATACGGCACCCGCCTGCACGTGCTCCATCTTTCCACTAACCACGAAATGGCCCTGTTTGGCAATGAACTTCCTCTGGCGCAAAAGAGGATCACGGCTGAAGTTTGCGTCCACCATCTCTGGTTCTCGGAAAACGATTACAGGACGCTCGGTAACAAGATTAAGTGGAACCCTTCGATCAAGTCGGCACATGACCGCGAATCGCTGTGGACGGCGCTATTGGATAACAGGATTGATGTTATCGCTACCGATCATGCGCCGCATACGGTCGAAGAAAAGGCCAATCCTTACTTCAAAGCCCCGTCCGGCGGGCCGTTGGTGCAGCATTCACTTCCAGCCATGCTTGATTTTTATAAGCAGGGGAGGCTGGGTTTGGAAAAAATCGTGGAGAAGATGTGCCATGCGCCGGCGGTGTGCTTCGGCGTTGAGAAGCGCGGCTTTATCAGGGAAGGTTATTGGGCAGATATCGTCCTCATCGACCCGGACCACCCCTGGGAAGTCAGGCCGGAGAATATTTACTACAAGTGCGGATGGTCACCTTTTGAAGAGCATACATTTAGTTCGGCAATTACACATACTTTTGTAAACGGAAATTTGGTTTATGAACTGGAGCCGCAACTCCCGGATGGCAACTTTAATGAGTCGTTCCGTGGGATGCGCCTGAAATTTAACAGATAATTATTTTAGCAAACATGAGGAAATACCTATTCTTGCTTATTGTCATCTTCCTGGTCTCCTGCGGGCAGAAGCTGCAGGAGCGTGTCTCAGAATCTTATCCCGACGGAAAGCCCAAGCGGGTGCAATATTACACCCCCGGGCAGGAGAACAGTTATATGGCTAAAGAAATATTTTATTACCAGAATGGCCAGAAAAAGATGGAGGGAAATTACAACGTGAATAACCAGAAGCACGGCAAATGGCAGTACTGGCGCGAGGATGGCAAGAAATGGAGCGAAGGGTATTTCTATGAAGGAAAAGATGACGGCTGGCGTAAAACCTGGCATGAGAACGGTGGAAGGCACTACGAAGGCAAGTACGATAAAGGCAACCGCGTCGGTGTCTGGAAATTCTGGGATGAAAGCGGGAAGCTGGTGAAAGAGATCGATTATGATAAAGAGCAGTAAAATTACGCGATTGTCATTCAATTGAAAATCGATCACTTTGGAATTTTAAGGATTTATAATACGAACCGCCTTATTCCCTGCCCAATATTTGCAACATGGAAGTTGATTAAATATCCCAATCTTTTGCCTGTTATTTTAAGTTGGCTAAGAATTTGAGCTTCCCAGACAGGGTTAACATTTTCTAAAGCTTTTATTTCGCAAATCACCGATTCTTCTACAAGAACATCCAATCTTAAACCTTCATTAAAGGTAATATTATCGTATTTGACCGGAATCTCAACTTGTCTTGAATATTTCACTCCTCTTTTTTCAAGTTCATAGCAGAAGCAAATTTCATAGATTTTTTCAAGTAGTCCTGGACCAAGATTTTTATGTACTGTGTATGCAGCATCGACAATCTGTTTTCCAAGAATGTTTAATTCTCCAGGAATTGGTTCAATAATTTTTGAATCCATATTTGTTTTCATAGCAACTGGTTTTAAGGATTTTTAAATAAGCCTTTTTCTGCCACAAAAACACCAAAGCACGAAACTTCACCAAAGATTTAGTGCAATTTCGTGTTTTGGTGTTTTAGTGGCTAAAAAAGAAGAATAGATTATGGTCTTTTTAATATTAATCCGGATAATTTAAAAAAATACCCGGGCGTATTAAAAAATTTTCCCAGAAAGGCACTAAAGCACTAAATTTGACTAAAATAGGAAATCAATTATTTTGTGGTCTTTAGTGTTTCCGTGTTTTTGTGGCTAAAAAAAAGAAGAATATTTTGTGTTATTTCGTGTTTCCGTGTTTTTGTGGCTAAAAAAGCAAACAGAACTTATTTCTTCAATTCCAAATCAACATAAACCGGCAAATGATCGCTGTACCCACCGTAGTAATCCTTTGATGCCGTTCGGTTCGGCCGGGGTTGCCCTTCATTCGGTTTAAACATAAGCCACCCGGCATCGAAAATCTCCCCTTCTTTCTCAGTTAAATAGATCCCTTTCCCTTTATTCCAGAAATACCCGCTGATGATCACCTGGTCGAACAGGTCCCAATCTTTGTACCAGAGCGTGCCTTTACCCTGTTGATAAAGCGGGTACATGAGGTTGTAAAGCTTGTTTTTTGCAGGACTATCGGCCGGGGTCTCTGCTTTCAGGCCATTGACAAGGCTTTTATCGGAAGGCTCATCATTCAGGTCGCCAATAATGACGACCAGTGTCTGCGGATTGCGGGTAAAAAGGGAGTCGGTGACACGTTTCAGGGTTTCTGCGGCAACCATCCTCTTGGGTTCGCTAACTTCCTGGCCACCATACCTGGAAGGCCAGTGGTTCACGAAAATGTGCAGGGTATCTGTCTTGATTTTCGGATGCATTCCTTTGACATAGAGGATATCGCGCGTATGGTCATTCTCATCAGCATTTAATTTAACAGGGATGCTGTAAACAGCTAATGGCTGAAACTGCCCCGGATCGTAGATCAGCGCATTGTCAATGCCCCTCTCATCCTGGCTTTCACGATGGATTACTTTGTAACGGAAAGGGATAATGCCCGGTGAATTCACGAGTTCGTCGAGCACCGTTTTGTTTTCCACTTCGCATAAACCCATTACTGCAATGGGCTGAGGCGTGGAAAGGGCTTTGATGACATCGGCAAGGTGGTTCAGCTTAACTTCATATCTTTCCGAAGTCCAGGGTATCCTGGCACCCGGAAGGAAGTCGGCATCGTCGGTTTTGGGATCATCTATCGTATCGAAAAGATTTTCAACATTATAAAAGGCAATGCGATACGTATTTTCGTCAGTCGGCCTTGCGGTGGTTTGTCCTGCCGCTGATTGCAGGAAAAGGATAAAAAGGAAGAGGCTAAGGGCTGGGTTGAGAATTTTTTTCATGATTCAGGTGCTAAAATCTTTCGTGTTTTTTAACCGGTCGATCAGGCGCCGGTGCTTTTTTGTCGGGCGGCCTTCACCCCTGGGACGGAATTCCGGCTTCATCTCCTGCTGAACTTTGAGTTTGGCATACTCTGACTCAGGGGTGAGATCATCCAGGAAACCGGCGACCATGGCGGCAGATACCCTGTGGTGAAGCAGGGTGGTAACTTTCACGGTCTTATGGTAAATACCCAGGTGGATGTCAATTTCATCGTTAATGTGAACTTCTCTTGAGGCTTTAATAACCTGCCCGCCAATCTTTACCCGCCCGTTCCTGCAGGCTTCCGTGGCCAGGCTCCGTGTTTTATAGATCCTGACGGCCCAGAGCCATTTGTCGATGCGGACAATATCGTTATCGCTGTTCCCGGAAGAAATCATTGCCGCTTACTTTTGCCTGAAGAACAACTGTATAGGCACCCCTGTAAAATTGAAATTTTCGCGCAGCTTGTTTTCCAGGAACCTGGCATAGGGCTCCTTGATGTACTGGGGCATGTTGCAGAAGAAGGCAAACGTGGGGTAATGAGTTTTTAACTGGGTGATGTATTTGATCTTGACGAACTTCCCCTTTGTCTGTGGCGGAGGCGTTGCCCCGATAATGGGCAGCAACAGTTCATTGAGCTTTGAGGTCGAAACCTGGCGGTTTTTATTTTCGTAAACCTGCCTTGCCATTTCCATGGCTTTGAAGATGCGCTGTTTCGTCAGAACGGAGGTGAAAATAATCGGGATGTCGGTGAATGGGGCGGTACGGTCTTTAATCAGGGCTTCCATATCACGCATGGTGTTGGTGCCTTTCTCCGCAAGGTCCCATTTATTAACGAGGATAACGACCCCCTTGTGGTTCTTTTCGATCAGGCTGAGGATATTCAGGTCCTGGCCTTCAAGCCCTTCCCCGGCGTCGATCATCAGAAGGCAGACATCACTCTGCTCGATGGCCCGGATGGCCCGCATGACCGAATAAAATTCTATATTTTCAGTGACCTTGCCTTTTTTGCGAAGGCCGGCCGTATCCACTAACAGGAAATCAAAACCAAAACTGTTGTAGGGTGTGAAGATCGTATCACGCGTAGTCCCGGCGATGGGCGTCACAATGTGCCTGTCCTGCCCGAGCAGGGCATTGATCAGAGATGATTTGCCGACATTAGGGCGGCCAACGACGGCGATGCGCGGGACATCAGGAATTTCGGGGGCGACAGTGTCCTTGAATTCCTTCACAACCTCATCGAGCAATTCACCGGTGCCGCTTCCGTTGATGGAAGAGATCCCGAAAATATCCCCGAAACCCAGCTCATAGAACTCATGGATATCGAAGGTCCGCTTCGTATTATCCACTTTATTGGCGGCAAGAAAGACTTTTTTCCTGCTTTTGCGAAGGATGGAAGCCACATCGGAATCCATTCCTGTTATACCGTCTTTGACGTCAACCATGAAGATGATCACATCAGCCTCACCGACAGCAAGTTCCACCTGGCGGCGGATCTCTTCTTCAAAAATATCGTCGGAGCCTTCGATATAGCCACCCGTGTCGATAATGGAAAATTCGATCCCGTTCCAGTCTGATTTACCGTAATGGCGATCACGGGTTACTCCTGGTGTTTCATCCACGATGGCCTGGCGGCTTTTCACCAGCCTGTTGAAAAAAGTGGATTTGCCGACGTTAGGCCGGCCTACTATGGCTATAATGTTTGGCATGCTGCAAAGGTAGTGATCAAATTCCAATCAAAGGTCATATCCGAACTTCTTCAGCTCATTTTCGCTGTTTCGCCAGTCTTTCACGACCTTTACGCTGAGTTCGAGGTAGATCTTTTTACCCAGCCATTCTTCCAGTTCCCGCCTTGCCTGCGTCCCCACGCGCTTAATTGCCAGGCCCTGGTGTCCGAGGATGATGGCCTTCTGCGATTCACGGGCCACGAAAATATAAGCTGAAATGTGGATCAGCCCTTCGGTTTCTTTAAACTGATCGACAGCAACTTCCACCGAATAGGGGATCTCCTTGCGATAATTCAGCAGGATTTTCTCGCGTATTTTCTCTGAAACGAAGAACCTGACGGTTTTATCCGTCAGTGCATCTTTATCATAAAATGCCGGGCTTTCGGGGAGTTTTGGGAGGATGGAGTTGAAAATCGACTGGAGGTTGGCTTTGCGCAGGGCTGAAACCGGTATGATATCGGCATCGGGAAAGACCTCCTGCCATTCTTTGATCTTCGTTTCCAGCGTCGCCTGGTCGGTAGTATCTATTTTATTGATCACCACAATGACCGGTATTTTCGCATTCCTGATTCGGGTGATGATATCTTCCTGGTCGGTGGATTCCCCGATTTCGACAAGGTAAATCAGGATATCCGCATCTTCAAACGCCGACATCACCTCTTTCAGCATCGCTTCCTGGAGTTTGTAATGTGGTTGCAGAATACCCGGGGTGTCGGAAAAAACGATCTGGTAATTTTCGTCATTCACGATCCCGATAACCCGTTGCCGCGTAGTCTGGGCTTTAGGTGTGATAATAGAGATCTTTTCCCCGGTAAGGGCATTTATTAGGGTAGATTTCCCGACATTGGGTTTCCCGATAATATTGACAAAGCCGGCCTGGTGTGGCATTTATTTTTTTGGCAAAGGTAGAGCAAATATTAAATCCCAAGCACCAAGCACCAAATACCAAATAAATTCCTAGCACCAAGCACCAAATTCCAAATAAGACCTAAATCCCAAAAAACAAATCCAAAACTGTTTGAAATTTTGAATTTTGGTTCTTTGAATTTATTTGGTATTTGGAGCTTGGGATTTGGTATTTCCCCATTAGGTGGCTTAGTCCAATTCAATCTTAGCTGCAATTTATTTTCGAATTTAGTTCGATGTTTATTTTAGTGCTATCTTGCAGATAAAAGCCCGGATAGTTGTGTGCTAAACACTAGTGTAAAATGAAATACTTAACATCCACTTTATTTATTATCTTCATTATATCTTTTCAACTTTTGTATTCTCAATATGAACCAAATAATGAATTGATTAATAAGCACTTTACAGATTCCGAAAAAATAGGACTTGAAAAAATTATTTCATTTGTTGATAGTTCGGTGCTGTCAGAAAGCAGTAATTCCGAAATAAACTATTCTTATCATTCATTTCTTGACACGATTAGGGATAATGATAGATATTTTTCATTTGATGAAGAATCCAAATATTATTTTATTTTCAGCTTAGATTCATCATTATTTAATAAAATTTGGTTAATAGAGTCATTTCACAGGAAGGTTTGGACAAAAGATTCCACATATGAGAATGTAAGTTTTCCTTTACTCCTATTAAATCATAATGGTGAATTTGTTAAAATGCTTGGAGAAATAAAGGATTCAAATAATTATTATAAAAATTATATGATCATATGCAGTATTTAGGTAGCCCTACCGGTCCAGATTTTATTGATTTTTTAAATAAGAACTATACGTTTGACTTTCAAAATATTTTCAATAGACTATGGGTAGCAATTCTTCTACTTTCGCTTGAGGAAAGCTATGAATACAAAGTAAAAAAATATTTAAATAATTAGTCCGATAAATGTTCAACACATTACGAACGCGGAGCGCCCAGCCCGGACATTAAAATTTTGCCCGGTCAGGCGGCGGACGGGAGCCAAAAGATCCCTCGCTGCGATACCAATGACAAGTTAGCGAATTTCTCTAAACATCTCTCCTGAGGAGAGACATGTTTATAGCAATACGAGCGAAAATAGAACAATAGCCCCTCCCTTTCATAATGTTGTTTTAATGCGGTAAACCTTCACAGGGAGGGGTTGGGGAGGGTTGTATTCACGGACGGTTTAACATTGAACCTTGAACATCGAACATATTTTGGCAAATTTTATTTTTAAATGTCCAATGAAATGCTAAATGCTTAATGTTTAATGCTCAATGAAAAATGAATTCTGTCCCCTCCCCTTTATCCCCTCCCATGCCGATATTACCTTGCAAAATTGGATTATCGCGGGAGGGGAAAATATTATTATATTGCAATCCCCTCTGCTATAAATATGGAATTCCTCCGGAATTCTCTTCTTGTCATTGGTAGCGCAGCGAGGGGCTGTTTGCAATTTGTCTTACTAATATCTAACTTTACATCCTCGCCCCGCCGCCTGCCCGCCTGGCCAGATTAAACCCGGGCCAGGTCTTGGCACGCTAGCGATATGAACTATATTAAGAAAATATGAAGGAAAATATTTCACAAGGAATGACATTTCAAGGCTTCATATCTACTTGTGGTTTTATCTTTATTATTGCGGGGTTACTTGCATTAATATTCACGGAATTTTTATTCCTATCTATAATCGCATCATTAATTGGAGTAGTATTTTCCCTTTCATTTCGGGGTGTTTTAATCGACTATGATACAATGAAGATAAAACCATATTTGGATACACTTATTTATAAAATTGGGACTTGGCACAATTTAAGTGAATATGAAATAATAGCATTAAAATTATTTAGTGAATCTCAAACCATGAATATGGCGAGTATTTCAAACACTTATACCACAAAAACTTTTAATGTCTATTTACAAGGAAAAATTTCTAATGATTTGTTGTTGAAGGAGTTCACGGAATATGATAAAGCAAAATCATTTCTTGAAAAATATTCTCTAAAACTCAATAAAAAACCTATCGACACTTTCGCATTAATGCTAGCCAAAAGGAATGCAGAACATTGATAATTCTATTTAAAACAGTGCTAAACAAGAAGCGCATCTCTCAGCCCGGACCTCAACTTGTCCGGTTAGGCAGGTACGTAATAACTTTGATCTTTGAATTTTGAGTCCACTCCGAAAGTCAAACTTTTAAAATATGCCACAAAAACACTAAAACAAAAAACATCACAAAAAACAGATTATTAGATCAATAACTTTAGTGTAATTTAGTGTTTTTGTGCTTTAGTGGCCATAAAAAGCCTTTTCGGAATGGGCTCATTTTTGAACTTTAAACTAGGAAGCGTTTGCCTGGCCGGCCAAACTAAACCCGAATCAGGTCTTGACACGCGAGTGTTATGAACTAGTTTTATAGCGTTTAAGGCAGTAAAAAGGCATAAGTAATTTACGGTTGATTTAATTTTTTTAATTATGTCAATTTTCAGAATAACCTTTCAGGGTAATTTAAATGGAAAAACTAAGGATGAAATTCTTGATATACTGATTATCAATTTAAAAGACACATATTATAAAAAAATTGAAAGAATTGAAAATAGCAAGCTAATAATTGAAGGGGAATTATTCCCCTCTCGCCTTTGGATTAATAATTATTTTAATTTGTGGTCTGGATTTTCTAAAAAGACAGAAATATATTTTACAGCCCCTAATATTATAAACTATTCTATAGATTACGCCTATGCTATTTACTTCAGGATCATTATTATATTAATGGTTTTTCTATTTTTCCTATCTACGAATATCAGTATACTGTCTAATCCTATTATATTATATTTCTTAAGCTTCTGTATAACAGGGCTTATTATTACATTAATTATTGCGATTCTACGTCACAGAAGTCTTTTTTATTATTCCCTTAAGGTAGGCAGCAAATACAAAGGAAAATATGATTGGAACTCGATTTTAAAGTCAAAATCAATTAAAGAGTTGAAAAACATTGCTAATGGTAATATTATATTAACAGAAGAAGTTCAAGAATTAGCCAAGAAAGAATTATTCAATCGACAACAAACCATTAAAACCGGTAAATGACGGACACGCATCGCTCAGCCCGGACCTCAAATTATCCGTTCAGTCTGGCGCGGAATAACTTTGATCTTTGAATTTTGTGTCCACTCCGAAAGTCAAATTTTTAAAATATGCCACAAAAACACGAAAACACAAAACATCACAAAAAACAGATTATTAGATCAATAACTTTAGTGTAATTTAGTGTTTTTGTGCTTTAGTGGCCATAAGAAGCCTTTTCGGAATGGGCTCAATTTTGAACCTTAAACTAGGAAGCGTTTGGCAGGCCCGCCAGATTAAACCCGCGCCAGGCTTTGGCACGCGGGCTCACTCCCCATTTTGAAATAAAAATATTTTTCTGTAGAGCGAAAAAATATTTTTTGTACGTATATTTGTACTTTGATTTGTACAGAAAGGAGTAATAATATGCTAACCACAACAATTTCCGAATTCCGTAAAGACATCAAAAGGTATTTGGACAACGTGACCAGAAACTTTGAGACCCTTATAATCAACCGTGGAAAAGATACCGGAGTGGTAATTATGTCTATAGAAGAATATAATTCTCTAAAGGCGACCTATCATGAATTATCTTCCAGGATTAATGAACAAAGGTTGGATTCAGCTATTGAGAAACTGAAAAATGGGTCCTCGTTTCAGAAAGAACCAATTGAGTCATGATATTGGTCCTGTAGAATTACAGAAGAACATCGACTTATTTATCGTGTTGTGGATGATGAGATATATATTGCTAAATGCCGCTTCCATTACGACTAGATAACTATCAAAAAAGGGTGGTAACGAACGCGAAAAGCCCGGGCCAGGTCTTTGCAAGCGAGTATCAGCAAATAGCTTAAAATCTACGAAAACCAAACTAAAACATGTCGAAGCGTTTATTAATAATCTTAATTCTATTTCCATTTTTACTCAATGGACAGATTTCAAAAGGGTTTATAATCAAAACATTAGTCCTGCAAGATGCCTTCTACCAAAACCCGAATTTAATATTTGAGAAACTGATTAATAAAAATTTTTCGGCAGAATTGCTTTTGGCCTTAAGAAATGGGGACTGGTATAATAATGGAGGTGAGGGCCCTCCTTTACCGAAGTTTAGTACAAGTACTGGTTTTACGATTGGACTTTCGGCAAGGTATTATTTGACGAATCAGAAAGTTATTCCAAATTCCTGGTTTGTTGCTGGAATAGTAAGATATAATAGTACTAAAATAAAAAATGCAGAGATACAAAAAGGAATACATTCCGAACCGCGAACAGTAAATCTTAATCGAAGGGGCCCTGAGATGGGTATTACATTTGGCAGACAGTTGATATTTCTAAAGCATTTCACAACAGAATTATACGCTGGTGGTGGTACTTATCTCCAATTTTATGAGGAAGAATATATTTCTGGCCCGGAAAACGAAGTTATACCAGAACAAACAGTATTCACTTTCAGACCATATTTGGGTCTGACTTTAGGATACATTTTTAGAAAGGAATAATCAAGGTCGGTTGTACGCAATCCGGTACTTGCCACAGCCTCTGATGTAACTTTGCAATAAAATAATAAGCTCTTAGTTGCGTTAAGATTTTGTAATGAAACCAAACCTTATGAAATCCACTGCAATCGTAAGATGTGTTATTATTTCGATGGTTCTTATCCTGACAATATCAGATCTCACATTTTCACAAAATCGATTTGGGCTATTAGCTGGAGTTGGTATGAGCAAGGAAGGGAACAGTATATTTTCAACATCTTTTAAACCTGCATTTGAACTTGTAGGCATCTATAATATTGATTATAAAGATTATTTGGATTTTCGAATTATCCTTGGTTATAAATTAAGAGGGTTCCGGGAGGATATGACATATATTTCATCAAGTGCAACGGATGTTGATAAGGCTTATTACCACCTTATTACATTTGGCCCTGATTTTATTTTTCCTTTATACCAGGAAAAAAGTAAAATTTATTTATTAGCCGGATTACGTGGAAATTACCTTGTTGCCTATTCATATACTTTCGATTATGGCCAAGATTACCCTGATTTACTTGATAAACTTCAGCTTGAAGCGAATACAGGATTTGGCTGGTCATTTAGTCCAGGTATATTCATAGAGGGTATTATCAGCGGAAATTGCCTGAATAAGGATAATAAATCTAAAGAACCTAATTTTCAGGCTTATGATTATTATTTTGGATTGGCTACAGGTTACACTTTTAGATAGAAGGCAGAGCAAGCACCACCTGCTCAGGAAATCCCAAATACCAAGCACCAAATACCAAATAAATCCCAAAATCCAAGCACCAAATACCAAATAAATCCCAAAATCCAAGCACTAAGTACCAAATAAATCCCAGATTCCAGGCAGCAAATACCAAATAAGTACCAAATTCCTGGTATCAAATTTCTTTTGCCTACCCTTAGAATCAAAATACACGGAATTATTGTAGATTTATGCGTTCTTAGGGAATTGAGCCAACCAAACCACGGGTATATGCGTTATGTAAATGGATTTTTTTGTTCGGTACTGATTGTTATATCACCTTTTGTAAAAGGTCAGGAACCACTTTCCTGCAATCCCACGGCCGATGAAGCCGATTTCTCTTTAGCCTTTGAAAGTCAAAACATCCTTGATTCCAATATCCATATCTTGACGGGTGGGGGAGACTATTGTTTGGGAAATACTGTTATGATTCCGGCGAATGTAGATAATTTTAGTGACGTTGCCACTTTCCAATTAAAGTATAGTTACAATAAAGATAGCTTAGTCTGCGAAGGCTTAACCAATGTTCATCCCCAATTACTCGATAGCCTAAAAGGATGGGATGACTCAACCGCCGGAATGATCATCCTGGAATGGAATTCTCCGACACCGGTTACTTTTTTCCGACCTGAAACCGTCGCAGAGTTGGTTTTTACCGTTAAATATCCCGGACAGGGCAACATTTCCTGGATTACCGGCGCTACGGAAAGCTATTTCTTAGATTCTGAAGGCAATCCCATCCCGGCTGAGTTCCAGAATGGCGAGGTGAATATTTATGAACCGCCGCATATCCTCCTGGACCAAAGCAGAACTGTCTGTATAGGGCAGTTTGTAAGCATTATGAGCATTGCTGTGGGCAACCAACCACCGCTGACTTACCGTTGGATTTATCCTTCTGGCGATACTACCAGCAACGACCCCGTCTTCTTCTCCGTCAACCCGGCCGATGCAGGATTGTACACCCTGCTAGTTACCGACCAAGTCGGTTGCACCGACCAGAAAAGCCTCGAACTGATCGTACACAATAATCCGGTAACTGCTTTCCATGGTATCGATACATTGGAAATGCACACCGGCGGTTTACTGCATGCCGGGTCTGGGCTAGGTTCTTATCTATGGAATACTGGCGAAACGACGGAAAGCATCACAATCAATGCCGAAGGAATGTATGTCGTTGAGATGGAGTCTCTTTGGGGTTGTTTGGGTTCTGATTCGGTTTATATAAAGCTGACTTATGAAGAAATCTCAGAAAGCAATGTTCCCGCGATACTCATCTTTCCGAATCCCACAAATGATATCCTGACTATTCAATTTAAAGAAAAAAAGGAGGACGCCGGGTTGGTTATTTACGATATCCGTGGGATGAAGATGGTTTCACAACAGATTCAGCAGGAAAGCACTGCGATTGACATTGGAAACCTGATCCCGGGTATCTACTTCATTGAATTAACGAACAACCACTACAGAATGATCCGAAAGCTGGTAGTTTATTGATAAAAATGGCCGACCAAGCACCAAAGGCAGAGCAAGCACCAAATTCCAAGCACCAAAGGCAAAGCAAGCACCAAATACCAAGCACCAAATACCAAACAAATTCAAAGAACCAAAATTCAAAATTCAAAACTGTTTTGGATTTGTTTTTTGGAAATTCGGACTTATTTGGAATTTGGTGCTTGGGATTTGGAATTTAAAAAGCCTTGCTGCGCATGCAGCAAGGCTTTTTCTCAGTAGCGGGGACAGGACTTGCAACAGCCTTTTTTTATTTTCTATATTATTGATATTCTGCATATTATATACTCATATTACCTGTATATGTAGCACTTTTTGGCGCAATTCAGGCGTTTATCTGGCGCATCTATTTTTGGTCTACACATTTTTTAAATCACTCATTATTAATTATTTAAATGGCATTTCCGTAGCATTTTTATGTAAATAAGAATCTATTTTGTTTAACTACTTAATATTCAATGCTTTTTACATTTTTCTAAATTTCATAATCATGGTGCCCTGGCGCATATTCGGCGCAATTTTGGCGTAGTTAATTTTTACGTTACAACTTTTTTATATTGTTGATTGTTAATTATTTAAGTGCTATTTCCGTAGCAGTGTATGTTAATAGGCATCCATTTTCTTTAACTACTTAATATTCAATGTTTTTCAAATGCTTTAAAGTTCATAATCATGGTGCCCTGGCGCATTTTCGGCTAAATTTTGGCGCAGTTATTTTTGGTCTACACCCCTTATTTTTTCTTTTTCATCATTTAGTTCCACCCCCATGCCACGCATAAAATTCGTTGAAGTCCGAATCAAATTGTCTTTTTGCTCCAGTTGGTTCATCAAATATTCAATCTGCCGGTCTTTAACATCAAGCTGCTTGCGATAATGGGCGATCTCTTCTTCAAAATGTTTTCTTTCCCCTTCTATAATCTGATCGATACTTTTCATATTTGGTTTCCCATCTGGCTCCAGCTTGCTGCTGCTTAATGCCTGGATAATCTTTAGACTTCTTTCATCTTTTATATAGCTCTCCGGAGGGATCTGTAAAACCTCTCCGAGTTTTTGCAAGGCATCTATCTTAAAGTAATTGTTTGCGCATGCTCTGTAAAAACCGGGTACAGAATATCCGATTCTTTCAGCTAATTCACGCAAAGTGATTCTTTTTGCTTTTGCCGCATTTTTAATAAATTCTATATCGACCATTTCAAAGTTTTAGACAATTTGAAAATATATATTCTAGTTACTATATTAGAAAATAGGATATTACTTGAGAATTGTCCCAAATTTGATACCCAATTATGTGTATCAAAAATGAGACTTAAAAAATTCTATATCAATCATTTAAAAGTTTTTAACAATTCTAAAAGGGGAATACTTATTACTATATTTGCCTACAGATTTGAACATTTTTATAGTCTCATTTATGAGACTCAAAAATAAGAATTATTTTGATTCAGCAAATAATAATATTAAATAAATCTGATTTTCACCTTAGTAATAAGATCACTGAATGTTTAATTAATTACCAATTTCTATCGCCATGTTAAAAAAGCAATATTTAATCAAGATCAGAAAAAATAAGCTTCTCATGTTTGCGCTCATGAACCATTTTGACATCTCCATTTCAAGCCTCTATCGTTGGCTGGATGCAAATGATCGGGCTTTTACCCAATACAATTGCCTGCATTTAATTGCTTCCTTCTTGAATGTGGAGAATATCAATGAAATGATGGAATCCGATAAAGATCTTACCCATGAGTTTGTCTATCCTGCAATTAGCTATAAACACAAGTGAAACGCTAAGAGGTAATGGTATTCCCCTTAAATCTTAGAATTTCCCTACTAAATCAAATCATTAATGTCCATACAATCTTCATATAGTCTACCCCTGTCTTATGATTCCTAATTCGATTATAGAAGCCGTGCTTGGCCGGGCTGACATCGTCGATGTCATTGGCGAATTTGTTCAGCTCAAGAAAACGGGCATTAATTATTCCGGCTTATCCCCATTTACAAATGAAAAGAGGCCATCTTTTGTCGTTTCCCCGACAAAAAGAATCTTTTCCTGCTTTTCATCCGGTGTTTCCGGCGGGGTAGTTAAGTTCCTGAAACTTCATAAGGGTATGTCATTCCCTGAGTCAATTAAGTACCTGGCAAAGAAATATGATATCGAGGTATCCGAACAAGATTCTTTTAATAAGGAAGAACAAGACAAGAACAGGATAAAAGAAGAGTTGTTTAACCTTAATGAATTCGCAGCTTCCTTCTTTCATGCGGCTTTGCCTTCTTCTCAAGTCGCAACTGATTACGCCAATCAAAGGATTTCAGTCGATAATCAGACGGAATTCAATATTGGTTTTGCTCCACCTGAATGGCACATGTTTCAGCAAGCGGCTATTAAAGCCGGTTATCCTGAAAGTTTGCTACTCTTGTCCGGACTGGTCACTCAGAATGATTCAGGCCATATCAATGACTTTTTCCATAACCGGGTCATTTTTCCGATAACTAATCATCTTGGAAGAATTTCTGCCTTTGCCGGGCGAAGCCTGGGGGACACTCAGCCCAAATATCTGAATATCACCAATACCCCGGTATTCAGTAAGTCATCAACACTTTTCGGCCTATTCTCTGCCCAGGGTTCCATTCGCAAGCTTGATTGCTCGATCCTGGTTGAAGGATATACTGATGTCATTTCCCTTCATGGTGCCGGCGTTCTTAATGCTGTTGCCCCTTGCGGCACCGCATTGACCAGGGAACAATGCTCCATTTTGGCCAAGCTAAGTAAAAACACGGTACTGATGTATGACGGGGACGATCCCGGCCAGAAGGCCACAATAAAAAATGCACAGATCGCTCTGGAAAACGGACTTCTTCCTTCTATCGTTGAACTACCAAAAGAAGAAGATCCGGATTCTTTAGTCCGGAAAAATCCGGAGTTAAACATCTCTAAGCTCATCACAGATCAACAATTGGCGTTTCCTATGTGGTACGCTAATAAACTATTTACCGGCGCGGTTGATGATCCGGTACGTCGAAATAAGGCAATTAATCTTATCTGTTCCATCCTTGTCCTTTACCAGGAAGAATCTCAGATTCAAATGTTTGTTGATGCGCTCAATAAAAAATACAAGATTCTCAGGGCTATCTTCCTCGATAAGATCAAGGAATTAACACTAACTGCTCAAAATATCTCCTTTGAAACTGATTTAAAACTTCCTTCTCATGTTAAGGCTGAGGATTTTCAGAAGTTCGGATATTATGAGGATAAAAATCAATATCACTTTAACACCAAAGATGGCATCCAACTGTTCTCCAATTTTGTTATGAAACCCTTATTCCACGTTGAGAGTGCAGTTGATACAAAGAGGATTTTCGAGTTGACAAACTTCGCCGGTTACAAGGTGACCATCGATTTCGATATGACTGAAATGACTTCTATTATGAATTTTCGAAGAATGATAGAAGGTAAAGGGAACTTCATTTTCTGGGGCACGGATTACCACCTTACTAAACTTAAAATGCGATGGTATGAGGAGACCAGGACATGTTCAGAAATCCGGAATCTTGGTTGGCAAAAGGAAGGATTCTGGGCATGGGCAAATGGGATATCTACAGATTCCGGTTTTCAGGAGATCGATCAAACGGGACTTGTGGTTCACAACAACCGCCATTATTTTATCCCGGCCTTTTCCAATATTAATATAAATGACCAATCCATCTTTTTGGATGAGCGCAAGTTTATTTATATCAAGAAGGATATTTCCAATCAAAAATGGTCTTCTTTATTCATCGATGTATTTGGCGTGAATGCAAAATTTGGCATCGCATTTTTCATCTCCTCCCTGTTCAGGGATCATATCCTGCACTTGTTCAGTAATTTCCCTATTTTGAACCTGTTCGGCCCAAAGGGGACCGGTAAATCACAGATGGCTATGTCACTATCTTGTCTTTTTGGAAGGCAACAGACTCCTTATAATATCCATAATGGTACTAAAGCTGGTCTTGCCGAACATATCCAGCAATTCATAAATGGCCTTGCCTGGATCGATGAGTATAAAAATAACATCGATTATGATAAGATTGAGACCCTCAAGTCTATATATGATGCAATCGGCCGGAACCGTTTGAACTATGATAAGGGGAAGAAAAAAGAAACAACCCTGGTCAATTCAGCCGTCATCCTTTCCGGACAGGAAATGCCCACAGCAGATGTGGCTTTATTTTCCCGTGTCATTTTCCTTCAATTCCATAAGACTGAATATTCCGCTGAAGAGAAAATGAATTACGACATGTTGAAAGGATTTGAAAAGCAAGGCCTATCATGTATAACAGCCGAAATTCTAAAGCATAGATCTTACTTTATCGAGCACTATGCCGAGAACTATGATTTAGTTTTTAAAGATCTATTTTCTGAATTGCAGGAAACTATTATTGAAGACAGGATACTGCGCAACTGGAGCGCAATCCTGGCCAGTATTCTTGTTCTATCGGAAAAGCTTGAATTGCCCTTCTCTTATGAGAATATTAAATCAGATGCCATCAAACTCATTATTAATCAAAATAGCCAGATAGCCATCTCCGATGAAATTGCCACATTTTGGGATCTTTTTGAAGCCATGTTTGACAATAACTTCCTGATTGATAAATGGCATTTTCTCATTACGTACAATTCATCTATCGTCACACACACCAAGCCTGTTGTTTTGGATAAACCGATGGATGTCCTGAAGATTAAATTCAATTCGGTCTTTAAAATCTATTCGGAACACGCCAGGCGGGATGGCCTAAAGCCTTTGCCTGCCACTACACTGAAATATTATCTCGAAAAATCGAAATATTTCCTGGGCATTGAAAAATCGACTAAGTTTTCCCGCAAAGACTATAGCGCTGCCGAAGGCCATGCGATCGATACAAAGCAGGTCACTACCTCTTATTGTTTCGATTATGAAGCGCTCAATATTAACCTGACCCGGAACCTTGAAACGGACAACTTTAATTAGTATCTAAAACCAGTTCACTTTATGCAGAACTTTGAGCCTACCAAAGCCTACCAGCCTACCTTATTTATTATTAGATTGATATTGAGTATATTATTATATTATATTCTAATAAAACACAGGATGATTGGGTAGGTGCTGGTAGGCTTGGGTAGGCTTTTATTATATAGTATGTTTCCATATGTTATACTACAGCCTACCAGCCTACTCCCTTCCCACTCCTAACATATTGTATCTGTGTGTGGTAGGCTGGTAGGCTTTGGTAGTCTGTGGATCAGGCCCTCATTTATAAAACATATTTCATGATCCTTTTAAACATAACCATTTCGTTGACAAACTAAATACATCCCATCCTTATGACTTATATCCACAAAGCGGCTTCTTTCGATCAGATACGCGAATTTGTTATTGGCAGAACCAGTTCGCTGCCTCCTCATCTTGAAACATTAAGAAAACGTTGGACCGCTGCCTTTACACTGATGTTGGATCGGGGACTTAACTCTGATCGTCAGATTTGCAAGCAGCTTATGACCATTTTTAATATATCAGAACCCAGTGCTTATAATGATATTGCGGCTTCTAAACGTCTTTTTGGTGATGCCGGGAGAGCTGCCAAAGATATAGAACGCTACCTTGCAAGTGAAAATGCAAAAGAACTTCATGGTAAAGCATGGACCATGTTTATGGCTACTAAAGAATATCACTGGTTTGTAGCTGCAACCATGCAGCAAAAGATTCATGCAAAGGTGAATGGCCTGGATAAAGATGATCCCGATCTGCCTGATCCCTCAAAAATCAATCCTCCAATTCAGATCCTCGAGATCAATATTGATTTTATCAGAAGTCAGTTCGCCCAGTTCATTGATCCAAAGGCTAAAGAAAAGATCAATGCCCTGCTTGAACAGATCGATGACCTTGTCATTAATAGCCGCATTAGTGATTACCTCAATACTACTATTGAAATTCCACGCATTAAGAACAAATAATCGATATTGTCCGTAAGCCATGCTGTCATACTCTCCATGGAAGGGGAGCTTCGCCCCCCTGTCTGATATGGGGAGCAAATTGCTCATTTCATATATCGGTTAAATAAACAGACATGCAATTGCAAACGCCGACAGGGCGGAGCGCCCGGTCAACTCACACCGTTATAAAAAACATTGTTTTTTATAACGGTGATCTGTTGATTTATAGTTTTTTAACTAAAAAACATTTTTAATGTAGATATAATGCATGTATCCGGCTTCTTTCTCTTTGATAAATGAGACACAATTTTCAAGAACTAAGTGCATTAAAATTGTAGTCATATTATCCCCTCTAGGTATGGCTTACTGGCAACAAATAGAAAGAAGCAAAGAGAAATTGCAATGTTAAAACCCTTTCATCCCTCGATGAAAGGTCGAGTTACCAATTATAATAAGGTAGAATGGGATGTATAAAAAATTAATATTTCTATACATATTAAACTATATTTGTATAGAAATTCGAAATAACTATACAAAGGAATATTCTTTGTATAATTTTTCCTCAATCCTTTACATATGAAAATGAACAGATCAAATATCCCTTGGCAACCAATAACACTTCCTCCTGCTTTTGAACTGGAATCAAGAAAAGTACTGAAAAGATTGCCTGAAGCTCACCGGGCGCTGGCGGAACTTAAAGGTATTGGGGGAACTATTCCCAACCAGACCATCCTGTTAAACACACTGGGATTGCAAGAAGCCAGGGATAGTTCAGCAGTGGAAAATATAATTACCACGCAGGATGAATTGTTTAAAGCAGATCTGGACCTTGCCGGATGGCAGAATGTGGCGGCCAAAGAAGTGCAAAATTATGTCGCTGCCCTGAAAAAGGGATTTGAATTAGTCGGGAAAAATAACCTGATCACTACCAACCACATCTTACAAATACAAGCAGTACTTGAAAATAACCAGGCGGGATTTCGTAAAGTCCCGGGAACCGTCCTGAAAAATGCGCAGACCGGGGAGGTGGTCTTCACCCCACCCCAGGAATACGACCAAATTGTATCAGCCATGAGCAATCTCGTATCCTACATTAATGATGATTCATTAAGTGATGTGGATCCTTTGGTGAAAATGGCAGTGATTCATTTTCAGTTTGAAAGCATCCATCCCTTTTATGACGGGAACGGACGTACCGGAAGAATCCTCAATATCCTGTATCTTATTCAAAAATCACTTTTGCACCTGCCGATACTTTACCTGAGCCGTTTCATTATTGAACATAAGAGTGAATATTACCAGCATTTGCAGAGCGTACGGGAAAACCAGGACTGGGAACCCTGGATCATGTTCATGCTTGAGGGAGTGGAAAAAACTTCTATTGATACCATTGCCCTGATCCTGGAGATAAAAAAACTGATGATGGACTACAAGCAGCGGATCAGGTCAAATTATAAATTTTACAGCCAGGAACTGATCAACAATCTTTTCCGCCATCCTTATACAAAAATTGAATTTCTTCAAAATGACCTGAAAGTGTCACGTATCACTGCTACAGGATATCTTAACCGCCTGGTCGAAGATGGCTTTCTAACCAAAAAGAAACTGGGAGTTGGGAATTACTATATCAATGATCCTCTCGTGGCGCTCTTTTCTAAATAATCGAATCTTTGATTATTTGATACGATATGATCCGATGTGATACGATAATGAAACGGTAAAAGGCATGGAAGCACGGAGGCATGGGGGCATGGTGAGATGCATTTTGAAAGTTTTTTTACCAAAATGAATATCATTTTGAAAGTTTATTTACCAAGATGCATTCCACTGATCCTGATTGGGTTTCTGTGTTAGCCTTGTGAAGAGGAAGCATAGAGTTATGGCGCAGCACCAGTCCCCGTTTTATGGCAGTTACTAACAATCAGAGCGTCACTAGAACCGGGTTCGTGACTGTGATCATTAGTAACTTCTTTTATAATTTGCAATAATTGCAATTGCCATAATAGGGGAACTCTATATGCCTCATTACTATTTAGTTGATCCTTAACAATTATTAACACTTTGATTGTTAATAACTTATGTTCTTT
>CAYJNJ010000054.1:0-31473 GCA_964371595.1 uncultured Bacteroidales bacterium
CAAAGAACATAAGTTATTAACAATCAAAGTGTTAATAATTGTTAAGGATCAACTATCTACTCCTGAAATATGAGCAGTAGTAGCTTTGATTTTATCTTTCGATGTACTTTTCGCATCAAAGGTTATTGAATAATTATCCGGCGAATTTAGAGATCCCAAATAGGCAACTGCTTTGCCATCAGGATTGCCAGGTCCACCTATGTGTGTTGTTTCATAACCTAATGAGTTAAAAGCATGAGTAACTCCTTCTTCCAATCCGGTTGAATCTCCTAATGATGCTTGCAATAAAGCAGCAACAAAAGGAGCATTTGGTTTGTCACTAAAAGTAAGTTCTCTTAAAATTGCATCTCGCTTGAACATGATCTCTCTTACTTCGTCCTGTTTTATTCCACTATCAATTAAAAAACACTCAGTTAGTATTTCTGTTAATGCAATCAATTGAAAAGGTAATGGCGATTTCACTTCTTCTAAAAAGTTTGCAAAGAAAGGATGCATAAGATTAATCTTAGCAAAACCATTTATAAGCTCTAATTTTGCAATCGGGTCTTCGGGATTTAGTGCAACCCACTCAACTTTTTGAATTATTCCTTTATCTGTTGTGAGGTCAGATTCAAGTCTTTTAATTAAATCTGCTTTTTGAGGAGCGGATAAATTATTTGGGATTTCGGTTAAAACCAAATCTCCAATTTCTCCATCAAGAAATTTTTTGGCTATAACAATTAAAGGCCTTCTAGACAAATTTGCAGAAGCATAAGAAATTTTATAAGAAGCCCTGTTCTTTTTTTCTTCATCCTCAATGGTTGCAAAATACCATTCCTTTACTTCTGTAAATTTTCTTAAAATATATTTCCTCAAATCATCAAGGGCAGCTGATGACATTATTGATTCTCTTGTTGAAGTAATGTATCCATCCAACTCATCAGCCTCAACAGTTATTCTTACACGATTAAAAACACCATGTGAAAGTGCCTCCATTCCCATTAATGGGTCATCAATATTGACAAGCCGGCCCCTGATATTGAGAAAGATTCCATTGCTCCTTCCAAGCTCTGCCGATTTTCCAGTGAGGAGCGAATCCTTGTATAAATCTATTTGTCCTGATATATTCCTTAAGTTAGGTAAATGAACACATGAATTTTCTTTATAAGTGCCTACTTCATATTTAAACTTGGTTGCAACTTCATCATTTTTTCCAAATATCCAAATCTTCCATGGAGCAATGCTAACTTTACTTGATTGAATTGGTGCTCCATTATAACTCAAATTAAAACCAGGATTGAGTGGCAGTGCAGTGCTAAGAATCCATTTTAATCTGCCGTCTTTGATTTCTGTTGACTTTGGTTTCAAATCTGAAAGGATGGCAAAAGTCCATGTTTTTTCAGCGTTGTCTCCCCAAAGTTTGAAGGATAACAATTCCTGTTCACTTCTTTTAATCAGTGGAGACAATACACTTTTTGTTTCATCCAAAGTAAGTTCTTTCTCATCAAGAGTAATGGTTTCGTCTGAATCTTTGTTGATGTTCAAATAATTCATAGTTGTTGCATAATATTTACCATTACTTGCTTTGCAAATCAAAGTCAATTTGTTGGTTAGAACATACGTTGCAAGTTTCCCGATGCCAAATTTTCCAATTGGTAATCTGTCAAGATTTTCATTTACTCTTTTGTTTGATACTCCAATTTTCCAAAATTGCTTTAATCCTTCGCTGTCCATTGAAGAGCCATTATCAGCAACCCATAGCATTGCATCAGCCAAATTTTTGTCAATGGGAATATAAACAGATACATGAGAAGCTCCTGCATCATACGAGTTACTGACTAATTCTTCGAATGCCTTATTTGGACTTGAGTACATGCTTGCTGAAAAAAGTTCAATTATCTTGTAACTTATTGTAACAGGAATGCTGTCTATGACTGTACCGACATTATTTATATTCATTTTCTATTTTTTCTTTGCGATTAAAATATATTCTTTGGGATAAACCAATTTACTGTTTTTACTTTCAAGTTTTGAAAACTTTCCTGTCTGCTTATCTCTGATAGTTGGGATTAATTTAAAAGGAATACTCCTTTTTATTATGTCAATGATATTAAAGCCTAATGATTCCAAAACTTCGGTAAATACTTCAGCTGATTTTACTTCCACTCCTAAAAAAGTTGTATTGCCAATTACCAAACAAGCATGCCCATCTACTCTTAATACACGATGCATCTCAGCTGCTACAGCTTGCATGTCATTGAAATAGTTGGCAACTTCCTTTGCCTTGCGTTTATCTTTTTTTAAAAGCTGATTTACAATTTGTTGACCAAGTTCTGAAGCAACTCTTGTTTCTTTATTTAATGAATAGAAAGTTCCAATGAAATTCTTCCTAAAACCTGATAGGTCTGTGATATACTCATACCAATAAGCTGTGAGTTGGTGTATGTCTGCATACTCGTATGAGGTCACATAAGGTGGCGATGTGATGATTGCACCAACAGAACCTGATTCTAAGGAAGTATTTCTTGCATCTTCTAAACGAATTTCACAAGAGGTTTTTAAAAAATCGTTTTCTGAAAGTTGTTTATAAAATTCATCGTTCCGTTTTAACATCTGCTTTGTGTGTGTCTTAAAAGCGATAAATGGATCTGTTGGATTTTTGTCCGGATCAATTTGTGGCTTGGTGCTTGACTGCAACCATTTCGAACAGTTCTTAAGAATATGTGATAACGAAACAAGAAAAAAGTCTTTTGCAGTTTTCTCTCGAAATGACAATATCTTCTCATAAAGAAAAGCAATTTTATATTTGTGTTCAGGTAAAAACCAATAATTAATTCTGTCATGCAGTTTTATATCAGAATATACTTTTGGGTCAAAGTCATCAAACTTTTTAATTAGGGTTTGAAATATGGTTTCAAGTTTCTTCGGTTCAATAGGATTTATTTTGGCATTTGTAATTAATTCAGCAACTGGATTGATGTCGACTCCGATTGATTTTCTGCCATGAACTTTTGCTTCTACTAAAGTTGTTCCACAACCTGCAAAGAAGTCTACAACCAAATCAGAAGGTTGAGTATAATCTTCTATAATTTTCTTCACAAGGTTAGGTAAAAACTTAGCTGGGTACCTATGATAACCGTGTGTCCATTGTTCTGTTGAACGAACATTCTTAAAACACCATTCAGGGCTTATAGGTATTTTTTCAAATATTCGGTTTTGTATTTTGGTCTGCATACCAGTTTACTTCTTAGATGATTTAAGTAAGTCTCGAATATCGACATTCAGGAATTTGGCAATGTCAGAAAGTGTATCAACTGGTGGTTGCGTGTTGTTGGTGCACCAACGAGAAATTGTTGATTCATTCTTGCCAAGCTTTTCTGCTAACCACTTGCTGCTTTTGTTCTGTTCGACAAGCACAACTTTAATCCTATTAGTTGCTTTATTTGCCATTTAAATTGCATTTTTTGCAAAGATATTGATTTTATATAAAAAGGACCGATAAATTGAACCCTTTGACCAAGCTTTGGTTTGAGCGTTGACTCGTTGGGCGTGTAAATGTGTTACAATGTGGGCGCGGTTCCTTCTTCTTTTTTTATGTGTGAGTAGAAAAAGTAATAAAAATTTCCAAAATGTTTGCACTATTTTGAGACTATTTAAAAAGTTTATCCTTTCCTATTATGTTTTTATCGTTACCGTATCTGTCTGTTCATCTGTCAGTTTACACTTGTTGTATAATGCCTGTGAAAATACCTGGATATTATATTCGATATATGCTCAAAGCTTAACGCTCGTTGATTTTCCCCCTCCACCACCGCCACCTCCTCCTCCGTCAAACCATACAGCTCATAAACCAACTCGTCAATCCGGCGCTCGGTGTTATTATCTCCCGAATTTGGCGAAGTAGTCATTGATAGTCTTGCCAGGATTACTTTTTAACCAGTCCTGAAGATTACGGCTTTGGATTTATCCATTTGTCATATATGAATTGTCCTAAAAGTGTCAAGGCTATGAGAATAATTGAGAATATTATTTCCTTGTTTTTTTCTCTAAAAAATGTTCTAAAAGAGAATGTGAATCTGTCATATAAATTGGCTTTTACAAACTTAGTACCGTCTTTCAAGTCTTTTGTGTGCTCAATTACATGTAAGGCTGTTTTTTCGTCATTGATAATGAAGTCGTATTCGTTTTCTTTAAGTCTAATTCTCTTTACAAGAATTTGCTTATTTTTTAATCTTCTCATTTGTCTGTCATTTATAATGAACGCTAACGGTTGAGGCTATGACAAGAAGCGGATTGCGTGGTACTTAGCTGTCAACCTACACGAATGATTGTGCGGGTGACGATGCTTCAATTATGTTTCCAAACCCGCCATTTATTATAGCTTTTGTTATGCGTTCGTGCTTTTTCTTCCTCCAAAAAAAAAGTTATTAACATTAGCAACAGCAGTTGTGATAGCCACACACTGTCGTTACTCCCTTATTGCCAACAGTAAATGAGTATTCAGCACCTTTTGGGATATACATCCAATCACCTGCTGAGAGTTCAATTCCATTATAAGTAATGGAGCCATAAATAATAAACCGTACACTAGAACCTGCATGTGAATGTTTTGGACAAAAAGCATTTGGGTCACCAATGCTGATAAAAAACTTAGCTGTTGGTAAAGTAAATGGTAACATAAACTTTTCAAAGCCATTTGGAAGTTTTACTTTCCCAAATGTTGCTTTAAGGTCCTCTATTAACTCAATCGCAATTCCATCTTTAGATGTGATTACTTTTTGGGTAGGATCGAAGCCCAATTTTTTGTAGGCGGTTTCTATTCTTTCTAAGCCATACTCATAGCTAAAGTCGTCTGGCTTGAACTCTGTTGAAACTTGTTCGCAAATTTTTAATTCTTCCATTGTTGTGAATTTTAATATTTTGCTTACTCTATTCAGTTTTCAGCATCCCTGAGGCTAACATTAATATTTGGGTCTCGGTTAAAAAACATCTAATTTTTAATGGTAAATTTATTTTATTTAGAGTCTTTGTTAAGGTTGAATACTTGTTGTAAGTTTTATGTTCGGTCTTTAGCCCAAGCATGACGAATAACTCAGATATAACAACAATTGCTTTATTATTCGAAGTTGTAACTAACGAACCAAGTTTATACTATAAAACGATCCTGACACTTCCCCCATAAAAATACAAAACATAGCACCAATTCCTAAATTCTTGAAAAGTTTTTTACACTTCAAGTATTGCGCGATTGTCAGGCGCCTACTGTCATTTTTCAAACCAACACGCAAAATATAAATCGAATATCGAAAATGCCGAATTGACAATCGTGTAATCCTATCGCCCCTCCACAATCGCCACTTCCTCCTCCGTCAACCCATAAAGCTCATAAACCAACTCGTCAATCCGGCGCCCGGCGTGATCGATCGCGCGCTGGAGCTGTGTACGCTGGGATTCAAGATTGGCCGTCAATATTTGTTCGTTTAAGCTAATCAAAGAAATTGCAAGATGGGATATCTGATCATGGTGATCTTTCAAAGTTTGATTAGTTCTTGGAATAGGTAGCGGAGCTAAATACATCGGTTTGTATTCGAAGTATCCACCACGTTTAGTGGAAGCAGCTGATTTTAAAAAGAAATCGCAAGCCTTAGAATTTAATAAACCTAATAAAAAGTAGTCTTCAACCCCTATGATGGTAGTCTTATCATTTGAAAAAATAGATTGTAAATCCAGGGTGTAATTACCTCGTTTGTTAATTGCTGAAATAATAATCTTCGGTTTCTCAAACTCCTGCCAATACGCCACCGTGTCCTGAATCTCATACCACTTGTATGGTCCTGGTTTCCGGCCTTTCCATTCTCCTCCTTTCCAATCAAGCGGACGCGGTATTAGTTTTTCTTTAAATTGCAATAAATAATTTCTGACAGTCGGGTAGTCATCGATATGAATTCCTCTCCGGGTAAAAATCAAATACTTATCCGAAACCGGCTGCTGGTAACGCTTAATATCTCGTCCGGCCAGGAATGGCTTGATCACTTCTGCGCTGCGGGGATCTTCGGTAATTAACCGTTCTTTCGTGGCCTGGTCAATTACAAAGGCTTCGTTATATCCGGTTTTAATTCCATAGAAAATTCTTCCTTTAACATACTCACCCAACGGTATCGAGTTTTCCCGGAGCTTTGCCAATAAGTTGGTTTCGGCATCACCCACGAGTTGCCAACCGGAAGGATTTAAGCTTTCCCTGCTTATTGGCTTTTTATGTTCGTCATGATATTCAGCCAGGCTTACAAAATCGAGTGTTTTAACTTCGGTGCTCCAGAAAGTGCTTTCTGCTTCACCGCCGGCAATAAATATGCACGGATAAGTCGTCGCCTGCTGAAATACGGGGAGATCGCCAAAATCGATGATCTGCCGGATGGGCTTTTTCTTCAGCCATTCCCGCAATGGCTCACCGTATCGTGCCCGCATCCACTTGTTGGCCACGATAATCCCGAATAATCCTCCTTTGGCCAAAATATGCAACCCGCGTTCAAAGAAATAGGAGTACAGGTCGGCCATCCCGTGATAAACTTTGTAATGCGTCTTAAAGTATTCTTTCTGGTCGCCCAGCAATTCCTGCCTTACATAAGGCGGATTCCCAATCACACAGTCAAATCCTGCCTCCGCTAAAGCTCCTGCAGACGATGCCCCCACTTTAAACACCTCCGGAAACGCCCTATGCCAGTCGAAAGCATTGATCTTCTTCATCTGCCCGGGGAAGAGATCGAATTGATTGTCGTAGAAGTCAGGGCCGATAAGGGAATTGCCGCATTGTATGTTGTGCGACAGGTTGGGAAGGACCCGTGCGTGAAACAACTGCATCTGCTGGTTGATGCTGGCCTGCGTTTCGCCTTCCAAAGCCTTCAGCAAAAGGTTCAGCTTCGTAACTTCCACCGCCTGCGGGTCAATATCTACACCGTAAATATTGTTCAGCAGGATACGTTTCTTTAAAGCGGTGGTGAGGTTGCCGTCGGGAGTGAGTGCACTGTTTTTCTCCCCTCTCCTTCCAGGTTTAACCTCACCCCCCGGCCCCCTCTCCAAATGGAGAGGGGGAGGGAGCTGGCCGGTGTAATGCTTTAAATGCCACTCCAGCAAATACTGGTAGGCGCCGATCAGAAATGAGCCGGAACCACAAGCGGGATCACAGATCCGCAGTTTTTCCACTTCCTTTGGCTCTTTGCCTTCCAGCAGTTTGCCGAGAGTGTTCTCCACGATATAATCCACAATATACTTCGGCGTGTAATACACCCCGCCGGCTTTTCGCACCTCGGGTTTTTCCTCCACCCGGGCATGATGTCCGGCGGTGAGGGTAATGGTCTTGCCCAGGAAACGCTCATACACGCTGCCCAGGATATCGGCCGGCATCACCGAGAACTCGTATTCGCACTTCGGGTAATACAACTCGCCAATGATGGTCTTCAGCACCTTGTTGTCGATAACCAGTTCCTGCGTGATCCGGTCTTCTTTCAGGTCGAACAGCCCGGAATTGTATTTCTCATCGGCCGTATGGAACAGCTCAAACAAATTATGGTAAACCTCGCCCTTTTCAGCCGCTTTTCGTAAAAGCCCGTAAAACTCCACGCCACGGTCTTCGCACATGCGCAGGAAGATGATCCGGTCGATGGTTTTCTGCACGGCATAGTTCAGCTCATCCTCGCTAAGCGACTTGTTCCTCAGCGCGATGCTGGTCGCCAGGTAAGTGCGCCACTGCTCGATGGACTTCAAAAACTCTTCATCCACCGTGGTCGTGCCTTTCTTGCCGGTATCGCTCTGAACGTATTTATCGAAGCGGCCCTTTGGCAGGTTTTCTTTGGCGAAGATGTCCCAGAGGAAATCAAACTCTTCGAGATACTGTTCGAAGGTGAGGTATTTTATCCGGGAAACGGAAGATTTGTCGCCGGGATTGGGCTTTTTGGTGCAATCATAAATTGCAAACTCCTCGAAATCGGTCACCACCGAAACCGTCACCTTTGCGCTCCAGCCATAACGCCGCACCTGGTAAGCCGGGCCGATATCACCTTTTACATTTATACCTGGCTTTTTGGCATCCACGAAGAACTTACGCTGTCCATAGAGGGTAAAGGCATAATCCGGCGCCTTGGTAGCTCCGCCAACCTTCACTTTGTCCTCATGGATCACCTCGCGGTAGGCTTCGGCATGTCCCTGCTCATTGTCCATATCCCAACCCAGTGCTTTGAAAAAGGGATTAATGTAATCCACCCGCGTCTGGTGCTCATTGTACGCCCCGCGCTTATACGCCTCCACATGTTCACGGAAGCGTTCCACGAGGTCGCTTATTTTCTCAAAGGCTTGTTCTTTGGTTGGGTTCATTTTCTATTTTAAAGTAAAATGAATGGTTTAATTGGATAAATGGCAGGGCTAAATTAACAATAAACAATTAAGAGTTCAATCCGAAAAGCCTTTTTTAGCCACAAAACCACTAAAACACGAAATTTCACAAAATATTATTACATTGATAACCAATCTTTTGTGTGATTTTGTGTTTTGGTGCTTTAGTGGCAACTTTCAGAAATTTGACTTTTCGGGGCGGGTTCAATTAATAATTAACAATTTATAATTAATCATTTTTCCCCAGTTTCTTAATGTCTTCTTCCAGTTCCTTCAGGCTTTGTTCTTTTTCAATTTGCTTCCGGGTGTTTTGATATTTCTCGTATTCCTCTTCCGTTTTCTTCACGGCCAGTTCATGACTGATCTTTCCGGCATGGGTAAGTAATTCCCTGCCATTCATCTGCAGGATGGAGTCCAATCTTAGAATCCAGTCTTTCATATACATTGGCGTTTTTTGCTGCGCCATAGTTTCGGCAAAGGCAAGGTATTGTTCTACCAGTAACCCAAGAAGTTTTAGTTCATTTTCATCAAGGTAGTTTTTTGCCACGCTCGTATCGGCTTTTCGAATAACTGAAGTGGCCTTTTTGTCGAATGACTGCATTCCCATAAGCGGCAGGGAAGCATCTGCACGGAGATAGATCAGTTCGGCTGCCGTTTGCTGGCTGATAGCCCAGAGAAGTTTATTTTGCACGATTTTGAAAAATGCAATGGTCTTTTCGTCTTTTGGATTATAATCGACGCTGGTAGTGTATATGTCTTTGATTTTCTGGTAGAAGAACCGTTCGGAGAGCCGGATTTCGCGGATACGTTCCTGTAGTTCGGTAAAATAAGTCATGGAACTGCCGGATTTGAACCGCTCATCATTCAATGCGAATCCTTTTATGATGTATTCTTTCAGTCTTTGGGTGGCCCAGATACGAAACTGGGTGCCTTGTTGTGATTTAACCCGGTAACCTACAGAAATGATGACGTCGAGATTATAGTGGTCAATCTCCCTTTCTACTTCTCTATGACCCTCCTGGCGAACCTGTCGGAATTTCCGACAAGTTCGATTTTGCTCCAATTCACCCTCTTCAAACACATTTCCAATATGTTCGGCAATAGTGCTTCTGCCTTTTCCGAACAAAGCAGCCATTTGATCTTGAGTCAGCCATACGGTTTCATCCTCAAGCCTCACATCGATTTTGATGTTGCCTTCTTTGTTCTGGTATATGATAATTTCGCCGGGGTTCATGATTTAAAGATAATAGTCATCATTTTTCCAGTTAGCCGGATTATTGATGATGTAATTTGTTATTGCAAGATACGATTTTTCATCACGGATAATGTGTTCGTAATAATCACGTTGCCACAATTTACCGTCAAACCGTTTCCAGCCCAGATTTTTAACCCCACGGATATATTCGTTGGTTGTCATCGTTTTGAACCATTGTATGATTGTTGGTAGGGGCGGACCTACGTGTCCGCCCAATTGGGGCGATCCGCCGGGAATATCGGGGCGGACACGCAGGTCTGCCCCAACGGATTCGTTCGTATCGCAATCGGGGCGGACACGCAGGTCCGCCCCAACATCGATCGAACCCGCATTGATAATGATCCCGTGGAAATGATTCGGCATGATCACGTAGGCGCCCAGGGAGATATCCGGGAATTTGCCGGGTAAGGCGTTGAACCATTTATCGATCATTTTGCCAGGATCGTTCAGGATTACTATTCCGTTTTCGATGTTGCCGAAACGACATTCCCGTCCCTGGCAGCAAAGGGTAACAAAATATCGTCCTTTCCGCGAATAATCATATCCCCGGAGCCGGATGCTACGTCGGTGATGAATCAGTGGATCGTATTTGCGGATAAAGAGCATACCTTAGGTTTTTTTGCGATGCTGATATCCGCCTTTCTGATAGCTGCCGTGGCCTTTTTGTCGAATGACCACCTGATCCGGATCAAGTTCACCTTCTTTAAAAATATTCCGGATAAGTTCCGTAATGGTTGACTGGTTCTGGTATATGATAATTTCGCCGGGGTCCATGATTTAAAGATAGTATTAATTATCCTTCCTGATTGCCGCATCATGGCAAAATATCAGAAATTTGTAAGCAGGATACTCCCCAAAATTCACAACCTGATTTGGAATTGATATTATTTTTTACCTTTAATGCAATTTCCCTGTTATTAACCAAATTAATGTAATAAGTATGAAAACGATCAGCTTTCGTCATCTCTTTATTTTATTGATAATTATTATAGCTGGCTGTAAGGAAGATGCAGCTACAGATCCTGATAACCAGGCACCATCTGTATATTTGACCATAGAAAATAATTCCTTTGATTATGTACAATATGATACTCTTGTTTTAAGGGCTTCAGTGGAGGATGAGGATGGGATTGTGGAAAAAGTTAAGTTCTATAGCGGTGAAGACTTATTATATGAAGATTCTTCGGTGCCGTTCAGGTATGAGTGGATTTTGCTTGATGCGGGTGAATTTACATTTTCTGCTGTGGCCTATGATGATGATGGCGCCTGGGATGAATCTCAAACGGTTGATATTCAGGTGCTATCTGCAACTTATCCGCACATCGAAATAATAGCCCCTTACCCTATTAACCATTCAATCACTGAAGGTTCGGATTTTTATATCAGATGCGAGGCATGGGACTATGATGGAACCATTGGTAAAATTGAGGTTTATGTGAATGATGCCCTGTTAAAGACACATTTGAATGCAGATGAATGTATGGATACAGTTTTTTCTGCCAGTTTGGGAACCTATATCATAAAAGCCCTGGCTTTTGATAATGGCGGAAATGTTTCTCTTCCGGCGCAAGAAGAAGTCCATGTCAATCCAAATCAGCCTCCGGTCGTTGAGATTTCCCAAAATTGGGTGCCTGATACCTATTGGACCGGTGATAACATGTCATTTGAATTAGATGTTGAGGACTATGACGGGAATGTTAGCCTGGTTGAGTTGTATGCAGGAGTTGACCTGGTTGCTTCCATCACCGAAAATTTCTATTATGGAATAAGCTGGCAAAATATTTCAAGCGGCAATTGGGCCATCCAGGCGAAAGCTTATGATGAGAGCGGAGCTGTTGGATTGTCAAATGTTATAAATGTTGTGGTGAGCCATAGGTTAGCCATTGACGGAATAATTTCCTGTCTTGAATCTTCCGATCAGCCACAGCTTGTTTTTGGTTTAGTAAGCGATAAAAATCAATTGCTGTTTATCAATCCCCAAACCGGTCAGTTATCAGGCACATATACATTTCCTGAGCCTCAGCCCATGCGGATGGCTTACTCTGCAATTGACAATAAACTTTACATTATCAGCAATTATTCAGGAAACGTAAATATTTTCGATGTCGATAACAAAACCTTTTCTTCATTTAATTTTTCATTGACTGCCGATGGCCGGGATATCGATATTGAACCTGTTAGGAGACGAATATATATTGCTGCTTCGGATGGTTTCTATATAATGAATATGGATAACGGCGCAATCATCACTCAGGACAATAGTGATGAATGCTGGAATCTGGCTGTCATGAGCGATCCCGACAAGCTTTTCGTGAATATGGACGATTACACGGATAATTTGAAAAGATATGCCATCAATGGCACTCAGCTCTTCCTTGAAGAATCGGTTGAAGGGAGTTCGGAGCAATGTCATTCAATAATATTAACATCCGACAATACCAAACTCATCATACCGTGTTTAAGCCAGCAAAATATTTCAGCCTTTAATCCCCTGATGATGGATGATATACTGGGTATATACGATATTGACAGTTATGCTGACCAGGTTTGTGTAAGCCAGGATGCTCAATATCTGTTTGTAACCAGCTGGGATAATCTGAGCATTTTTAATGCCAAGACATATGTGTTCATAAAAGAATATACCCTTCCTAATACTACCCTCGGATATTCCCGGCTTGGCGTAAATAATGACGGAAGCATGCTGCTTATTTATAATTACGATTCGTATTATGAAAACGACTCTTATCTTTATTTCATACAAAAAGACTGGTAATTATATACAGGTTCCGCTCTCTGCCTGGATATGCAAAGCCACGCCCCGAGTGAGATGGTCTGGTCTGACTGGACAGTTGGACAGCAATAAAGAATAAGATCTTATTCATCGAATAAGCTTTTTTGTTTCGGTACATACTTAGCCTTTGGGCGTTTTGTTTTTTCCGAAGGATTTACCGGTGGTTCGTTTGCTAATGAAATAGTCATTTGTGGATTCTGAGGATAATTGTCTTCCGCGATATTGCCGTTAAAATCCACCGGAACCGCGCCCATCCCGATCAGTTTTTCGTTGGCAATCTTTTCATTTTCAGCGGGTTTTCTGACATAAATCTTTCTGCCCTTTTTTAATCCATCAACAACCCCATACCAGGTGCCGCCCTTTTCATTGGATTCGGCGACATAGATTTCCCTTGCAAGGCCATAAATGATTGGGTTTCTTGCCATGGCCAGTTCGACTTTCCAGGGCGCTTTCGGGTGAAATGTGCTGAGTACAAGCAGATCACCATCCACAACCTGGCGGTAATAGGTTTTAAAACCCGTCCCAAATGTCATGATGCCCTGGGGCAGGACGATGATGCTCTGTCCTTTGTATTTCAATGCGGAATCAAGGGCCTGCTTATCAACCCCTTTTGCAAATCCACTTACAACCACCTTGTATTCCTGGCTTGCAATTTTTGCAATATTATCAGTGAAAGCCAGGGCATGCTCAGATGCATCCCTTGAACCGACGATGGCAATGGATCTTTCTTTCAGGATCTGCTTATTGCCTTTGATATAAATGACCACCGGAGCCTGTGACTTCAGGTTTTCTTTTAAAGTACCTGGATATTCCGGGGAAATTATTGGAATGAGATCGTAGCCTTCATTTTGAAGGGTTTCCGCTAAAAATGAATTATTTGCTAATTCCTGCCTGGCATTGACAATGTCCTGCACTTCATTTTGACTTAGTCCGAATATGTTTGTCCATGTTTCTGTATCAAGCTGGAAAAAATCCCTGATGGACAAGTTCTGCTCATGATGAAATTTGATAATGAGGCTGATGGTCTTTTTTGGACCCCATTTCGGCAGGTTTGCCAAGGTCAGCCAATATGCAATGTCCTGGTTCATATTAAATCTCCTCCGACAGTTTTGGCAATAGCCAGGGGCGCGATTTTCGCTGCCCCAAGCCTGCTGAGATAACGGCCAATCTCTTTGATCGTAGCCCCGCTATCAAAGATATCATCAATAAGTAAAATACTCTTTCCATAAATTAAATCCGGTTTATCAAAGGTAAAAGCATCTTTGAAAAAGCAAAGAAGGCGTTTGTGAAACACCCTCCGTAATGAATATTGATTAAAATGGTACAAAGAGGGGAATCTCACAAAGGCTGAGCTGCCCCATTTTTTGTGGTCCGACGACTAAAGCCATCGGTTTATATTTTCAAAACAAAATTGGAACCAACGGCTAAGGTAAATTTATATTGTATAATTTTGGGTTGGCATCGATGCATCAGGTTTTCACAACAGCGCCTACCTTCTGTATCGTTTGTTTCAATCATGATTTAAAGATTATTTAACCAAAGATTATGAAGAATTTGTTCACTTTTCTGGCGATGTTGGCATTCGCTTTAACCCTATCGTCGCAAAACCCTGAATGGCTTAATTATAGGAGTTGCAAAAAGATCAATTCAATCGCTGTCCAGGGAAACTATACCTGGGTAGGCACTGAATCTGCGGGTTTATTCAAAATCAATGCACTGACGGGGCAAATAGATTGCTATAATAAACTGAATTCAGGATTACCAGGCAATAACGTTAATACAATTTGTATTGATGATGAACAGAAACTCTGGATTGGTACCAATGCAGGATTAGCTATTTTTGATGGAAATCAATGGACAGTTTACAATACAAATAATTCTGGTCTGCCGGTCAATTCTATTCATTCAATAGCATTTGGAAGCAGCCAGTCAAGATGGATAGGGACTTTTGAAGGAGGGCTGGTGAATTTTGATGGAAACAGTTGGACAGTTTACAATACGTCAAATTCCAATTTGCCTGATAATACTGTATTGGCTCTCGCATTTGAAGAAAACCAGGATTTATGGATAGGGACTTTAGGTGGACTAGCAAGGTTTGATAGTGAAAACTGGACTGTCTATAATACAACAAATTCAGGATTACCCGGGAATAACGTTAATTCAATAGCAATTGATAACAATCAGGATAAATGGATTGCCACCTATCTCGGGATTGCAAAATTTGATGGCTCTGCCTGGATGGTTTATAATACTGATAATTCCGGGATGCCAAGTAATTATGTTTATTCAATAGCAATAGACTTAGACCAGGATCTGTGGTTTGCAATTTATGGAGGCATAACGAGATTCGATGGGGTTAACTGGACGGTTTATGATCAGGATAATTCGGGGTTGCCGGATAATGATGTAGTGGTTATTGCAGCCGGAAATAATCAGGATAAATGGATAGGTACCTTTGATGATGGTTTTATCAAGTTTGATGAATCCGAATGGACTGAATATAAATCATGGCTTCCGAGTGATGGAATTGGTCCGATTGAGGTAGATTTTAATAATCACCAATGGATTGCTACAAATGTGGGTCTGGTTGAATTTGACGGAACGGATTGGACAATTTACGATTCCATAAATTTTGGATTCCCACGTAATGCCATTTCGGATATTGCTATTGATAATAATCAGGATAAATGGCTCGGGATGAATGAAAGCGGTGTAGTAAAATTTGACGGAACCAGCATCACTGTCTATAATTCAGGTAATTCGGGATTGCAAGCAGGAGATGTAAATTTCCTGGTCATTGATGAAGATCAGAATAAATGGATATCAACCTGGACTGGTGGGCTGGCAAAATTTGACGGTAGTAACTGGACAGTATATACTACTGAAAATTCCGGTATCCCTGATGTGAATATTCGATCCTTAGCTATTGAAAATGAAAATATTATCTGGATTGGCACTAACAACGGTGGTGTGGCCAGATTTGACGGGGCAACCTGGACAGTTTATAATATGAGCAATTCCGGTCTGCCCGACAACCGAATTTATTCAATTGCATTCGATACTAACCAGAATAAGTGGTTTGGGACACGAAACGGACTTGTGAAATTTGACGGTAGTAACTGGACAGTTTATAATACTGAAAATTCGGGGCTGCATCACAATAGTGTTTTCACCCTGGCAACTGACAATGAGCAGAATATCTGGATTGGTAACTGGTTTGATGGATTAGCGAAATTTGATGGAATGGATTGGACCATATACAATACTTCAAATTCCCCTAATCCGAATAATGAAATTTATTCTTTAAAGTTTGATAATTATCAGAACCTTCTGATATCAAGTGTAGGCTTTATAATGTATAAAGAAGGAGGGATTGTATCAGTGTTTGAAGAGGAAGTTCGGAATTTCAATTTATACCCAAATCCGGCAGACAGGATTATATCCATAGTCTTTAATGAAGAAATAAATGAAGATATCTTTATAGACATTTATAATATTTCAGGGCAGATGGTCCTTTCTCAAAGCTTTCATGCTGAGAGTGCAGTTACTATGGATGTTAGTGGTTTGAATGCGGGATTTTATATGATAAGGATTAAATCGGGAGAAAAGATCATCGCAAAAAAGGTTGTGATCAACTAATATTTTGTTTTTTCCGAGTCGGAACATCTTCCCAAATCAAATATCGCCTGTTCGTCTGTTCGGGATTTCGCCTGATCAGGCGGTCGGTCCTTGGTCACTGGTCATTGGTCACCAGTTATTGGTCAAATGGAATATGGTCCATGAAATGAAAAATCGTCCATCGTCCGTGTAAAATCCCGCCGGTAGGCGGGCACGCGTCCATGAAGGAGATTCCAGATATTAAATCGTAAAACGTAAAACGTAAACCGTAAACCGTAAATCCCGGCCTACCTCTTAGTCGATGGCTGTGCCGGTTCTTCTCTCTGCCTGGATATGCAAAGCCACGCCCGCGGGGAAAAAGGAAATTTTGTCTGGAAAAATACGGAACGTAATTCCACGATCTCAAGGTGAGGTTCTATGGCTTTGATGACATCTTCTGCTGTACGGCGAGGTGGTCCTACTTCTCTGGGCGCTCCTTCAGTACTGCCAATCAAACTGGCCCAGATGCCGTTTCTCTTTAAAATGCGGCTGACATGCCTGGCAAAAAGTGAACGGTCATGCTCTTCGTCAAAACTGTGAAAACAGCCTCGGTCAAAAACAAAATCAAAAGATGCGGATAAACTGTTATCATGGATGAAATCCAGGACAGCAAAGTCACAAGACAGTGAATTGCCAATCTTTTTTTGATTTGCCATATCGATGGCTTGCTGGGAGATATCCGTCCCAAGCACGGTAAACCCCTGGCGTGCAAGCCAAATCGCATCGGTTCCAGTCCCGCAGCCGATCTCGAGGGCATTGCCGGGAAGAATAGTTTTGGATTCCAGCAATTTCACAAGATTCTCATCCGGTTCCTGTGTATCCCAGGGGAGATCACCTATTTTATATCGCTCATTCCATTCCGTTCCAGTCATCGTATTTCTCTTTTCTGTTTGTATTGATCATTGAATTTCAATAAAGCTTCTAAGTAACAATATTCAGCTTGAAAGGTTCACGGGTCATCAGTCGTCAGTCATCAGTCGTCAGTCGTCAGTCTTCTGTCTTCAATTGGCAGTCATATCCCAGCTCCTCAATTCCAGATTCCAGATCAACCGGGCCCGAAGGGCTTGAACGAATATCAGCTATCTTCAAAAAAAAATACTGTATATAGTTGTCGGGAGGAGTGGTTGCTGATAAAATGTTTTATCTTTAATAAGTTTAACCATAACCACACTTATTGATGCGAAAATATCTCCCTGTTTTACTTTTCCTATTTAACGTATCGTTTGCTTTTACACAAGAGTATTGCCACGACATTATTTTCGCGGTCGATGGAAATCGGATTATCTTAGAATGCTGTATCAAAAAAGTGATCGGTGGTAATATTGTCGTTTATTCAAGGGATGTAAGGGCTGCCAACAACAAAAATGCCATGGACAAGATCAAAGCGCAAAAAAGCCTTTCCTTCGGAGCTAATATTTATGGGGTTGGATTTACTTATAGGTTTTAGTTGAGGTCTGAGGAATTGAAGTTGGGAAAAATAATTTTCCGCTGAAAAAAGTGGAGACAGCTTTTGTTAAAATCCTTATCTTTGAAATAGTTCAATAAATCACCCTTCTGCCTATGAAAACTGTTGCAACCAAACCAGGCTTCACGCTTTTCTTCATTTTTCATTTTGCATTTTTCATTTTTCATTTTGCATTTTCATATTCCCAGGTGCCTACGGTGCAGGATTGCCTCGGTGCGATCCCAATCTGCCAGGAAGTTTATGTGGAATTGGACTCTTACAGTGGAGAAGGTAATTATCACAATGAAATTTATGAACATCTCCCGTGCGATAACGCTTGTCCCGGAAGCTGCCTTGCCGGCGAGGTGAACAGCGTATGGTATGTCTTTACTGTCCAGGAGGCAGGGAACCTCAGGTTTACCATCGATCCGGCTGGCAGTTCTGATGATTATGACTGGGCTATTTATGACCTGACTGAACTGAATTGTTCAGATATCTATTCAAGCGACAGCCTCATGCAAAAGAGTTGCAATGCATATGGCGCTGGTAGTAATGGAAATACAGGCATTAGTACATCAAATGGAGGTAATACCAATTGTAATGAGTGCGGAGCGACCAATATCTGGAATGCCGACCTGCCTGTTAATGAAGGTAGTACCTATGTACTTGTTGTCGAAAACTGGAGTGGGTCAACCGTTGGATTTACACTTGATTTCGGCGCTTCCACGGCTAGCATTTTTGACGAAAGCCCGCCGGAACTGGATACCGTCTTCACTGCAGGTATTGAGTGCGGTGCAACGGAAATCACTGTTGGATTTTCGGAAAAGGTGATGTGTGAATCGGTCGATCCATCGGATTTTCAATTGACCGGTCCTGGAGGTCCTTTTGCTATCTTCGATGTGCAGGGTGAAACCTGTATGGTCGGCGGAGAAATGGAAAAACAGTACACCTTGCTCCTCAACCGACCGATCTCTTCCAATGGGGTATATATTCTCCAACTGCTTCCGGGAAATGATGTGTATGATGCATGTGATAACATTGCCGTCGGAGATACGATTGCTTTTTACCTTGACCTGGACGCGCCTGTGGTTAATGACTCCGGGATTATCATAACGGCCGCAAATTACGAATTACCAAACGGCTCGATCACCGGCCTTGAAGTTAACGGAACCGGGCCTTTATCCTATCTCTGGTTTGACAATAACAACGATACGGTTGGCACCGGGCTTGATTTATATAATGTATATTCCGGGAATTATCACCTTCGTGCGACGGATACAAGTTCTTGTGAAACCCAGGCAGGCCCTTATTTTGTTGATCTTGTGGAGGGAATTAACGAAACGGGCAATGATCCTACCGGGATTATTTCCGTTTTCCCAAATCCAAATCCCGGAATCTTTACCATTCAGGTCAACAAAGATGTAGTAAACATCTCCATAATTAACATGATGGGGAATGTCATTCATAGCTATGGCATAGCAAAGATCCTAAACGGGAGCATCCAGGCGGATTTGCAACAAAACGGCCCGGGCATTTATTTGATCCATGCCACATCAGGCAAAGGGAAGAGCTTTTCCCGGATTGTACAGGTTTTTTAGTCTTCTGTCTTCTGTCTTCTGTCTTCTGTCTTCTGTCTTCTGTCTTCTGTCTTCTGTCTTTAACCAGCCTGTTGACAATCCGCTGATTCTTTTGTACCTTCATCCTTCAAAACTTTACTGCCATGAAACGCTATGATCAGAAAGGGATGATGATATTCCCGGTGCCGGAAAAGATCAAAAAAGCCGGGAAGTTGGCCGATATTGTTGTGATCGGCCGGTGTTTCTGCCCGAACGGGCATAATCTCGTCAGCAGCCGGGCTGTGTTCGACGGGTTCAATGGGATCGTGCTGAAAGTGAAACATGCCGGACAGATTGGGTACGTGGCACTAAACCCTGTATATGGTCTTAAGCACAGGATCAGCCTTGATATCAGCCTCGTTCACGATGCTGTCCTGGAAATTCTCTGCCCGGAATGCGACGCGCCTCTGCCGGTCTATTCGGCCTGCTCCTGCGGCGGCAGCCTTGTCACCCTCTTCCTGGATGAAAAACCAGATTTCACGAACAGCGTTTTGATCTGTAACCGCGTCGACTGCCACAACGCACAGATCAGGCTGCATAACGAAATGGTGCATTACGACGGGGAAGGACAGGTGATGTTCAGGTAGGTTTGTTGTACCTTTGCCTCTTGACTCAACGTCTCTCTAATAACCCGAAACCGATGAAAAACTCTACCCCACTAACCATTACCCGCATCCTGCCCTTCTTCTTCTTACTTCTTATTCTTAACTTTCCTGATCCAGGCTATTCCCAGGTCTATCTTGATTCGACGGCTTCGGTGGATGAGCGGGTGAATGATCTGCTGGGCCGGATGACGCTGGCTGAAAAGATCGGGCAGATGGTGCAGACGGAGCGGAATTTTGCCAATGTCAATTCGGCTATTACGGACAATTTCCTGGGTTCTATCCTGAGTGGCGGGGGAAGCGTGCCGGGAAGCAATACGGTTGCGGACTGGGTGAACATGTATAACGGCATGCAAAATGCGGCCCTGGCCACGAGGCTGAAAATTCCGATCATATACGGGATCGATGCAGTGCATGGGAATAATAATGTTTACGGCGCAACCATTTTCCCGCATAATATCGGCCTGGGGTGTACGGGCGATTCATTGCTCGTTTACCGCTGCGCCAGGGCAACCACGTCGGAAGTGCGTGCTACCGGCTTGAACTGGACCTTCAGCCCGTGTATCGCCGTACCGAGAAATATCCGGTGGGGGAGGACGTACGAGGGATTCGGGGAAACACCGGAGCTGCAAAAAACTTTGGCGGCAGCAGCAGTGCTTGGCTACCAGGGCGACTCAGTAGGAACGCCCGGCCGGATCCTCGCCTGCTCCAAGCATTTTATCGGCGACGGGGGCACGTATAGCGGAATCGACCGTGGAAATACGGTGATCGATGAAGCGGGGCTGCGACAGATCCACCTGCCGGGCTATATTTCGGCCATCGAGGCAGGTGTGGGTTCGGTCATGGTATCGTTCAGCAGCTGGAACGGGGTGTATTGCCATGGCAATCATTTCCTTATCACAGAATTGCTAAAAGATGAACTTGGTTTTGACGGTTTCGTGGTCTCCGACTGGGAAGCAGTGCAATACCTGGATGGTGATTTTAAAACTGCCATCGGAATGTCGGTGAACGCAGGGATCGATATGTTCATGGAGCCTAACAGGCCCATCGATTTCATCAATAATTTAATACAATTGGTCTACGCGGGGACAGTGCCTCAGAGCCGCATCGATGATGCCGTTGCAAGGATCCTCGCGGTGAAATTCCGGATGGGTCTTTTCGAGCATCCCTTTGCTACGACTGCAAATGCCGACAGCCTGGGGAGCGATGCCCACCGCGCCCTGGCCCGCGAGGCGGTGAGGAAATCGCTGGTGCTGCTAAAAAACAGCGGCAATATGCTACCCCTGTCCAAAACGAACGGCAGGATACTGGTTGCCGGTGCCAGGGCCAGCGATATCGGCTCGCAATGCGGCGGTTGGACGATCACCTGGCAGGGCGGCACGGGCCCAATCACTCCGGGGACTACCATCTTTAATGCGGTTAAAAATGTCCGTGGTAGCGAAAATGTGGTCTATTCGGCCAGTGGATCAACGGGTGAAGCAGTCGACCTGGCTATCGTGGTCGTCGGCGAAACACCTTACGCTGAAGGATCGGGGGATTCACAAAAACCGCAACTCAGCACGGCCGACCTTACTGTCATTGCCAATGTGCAGCAATTAGGCATTCCTTATGTTATCCTGCTGATCAGTGGCCGGCCGCTTATCCTGGATGATGTGATCAACGATGCTAATGCCTTTGTAGCCTGCTGGCTGCCGGGGACCGAAGCCTCAGGCATTACGGATGTTTTATTCGGAGATCATGATTTTACCGGCAAATTATCGCACACCTGGCCGTCTTCCATCTCCCAGGAACCAATAAACTGGGGTGATCCCCAGTATCTTCCCCTTTTTCCTTACGGTTTCGGCCTGAGTTATGCCCAGAATGACGTCCCTTCAATAACTGCTCCTTCTTTTGCGTTCTATCCCAACCCGGCAGCGGACTTCCTGATGATCCGCTCTGAATTTCCGGGGAATATCGAAATATATAATTCTGTTGGAAACTTACTGTATGAAAATGCAAGTGATGAATCCAGCCCGCGGATCGATATCAGTGATCTGACAAATGGCGTTTATATCGTTCGTTTCATGGATAAGACAGGAACAAGCTGGCAGAAATTCGTGAAAATGTAGATCATCCACGCATTTCCTGCCAGCTTCTCATAAAACCTTTCCGCTATAAGATCACTAATTTTTCGTGATGATCATTTTCTTTGTCTGTGAAAATGTCCCCGACATGATCTTGTAAAAATAGATGCCTGCTGAAAGACCGGTTGTGTTATACCTGATTTCATGATTACCGGCCGTTTCAAACCCTGAAACCAGTGTCGCAACTTCTTCACCGGTAATGTCATACACCTTCAGGCTGACTGTCGCATCTTCAGGAATTGAATAGCTGACAGTTGTAACAGAGTTGCCGGGATTGGGATAGTTTTGCCCGAGACTGTAAGCAAGCGGCAAATCCTTTCCTGGCTCTTCAACTGAGACATAACCCATGGTAAATGATCCAACTGCAACGGGACTTCCCGTGTAAGCGGCATCAACCGTGCGGAGGGTCCATTGATAATCTCCCATTTCGAGGCCTGTCAGCAGCCATTCATTGACTGCGCTGACATTCCCGGGTTCGGGCGTACGGACGGGAACCGATACCGGAATATTATCGATATAAAGCTCCAGGTCATAAGTAAGCGCTGCAACCGGCGTGTGATCGTCGCTGCCTGCAATCCACCTCAGGAGGATGGCGTTCTCCGATACTTGCACTTCAGTCAGCGGAACAGGTGACATTGGCGCTGCATTCTGCCCCGGTGTATCATTACGATAGAGGTGCATTTGTGCTTCTACAAGGCCATTCCCGCCGGGAACAAAATACTGGCCTGCAATGAAATAATCGAGATCGCCATCGTTATCGATGTCAACCCATGAGAATGTCCCGCCACGGTCGCCACTGGCACGCGGCGCAGGAAGCTGATTTCCCGATTCAATAAAGGCTGTGTCAGCATTCGTGTAAATTCTTGCCCTGCCTTCAATCTCTGAACCGGAATTATAATTCCCGGCAAGAAGGATATCCATGCTGCCGTCAGAATCATAATCGGCCCAGGTAGCGGCAGTGAGATCAAACCACCCTTCGCAGGGGATACAGCTGATCACTTCCACCGGGGTGTAAACTTCATTATCGTTGCGATAAATCCGGAGCGCCATTGCAGTGTAACTGCTATCCAGTTCCTTAATGTTGCCCGCTATCAGAATGTCGAGATCGCCGTCACCGTCATAATCTCCCCACTGCGCTTCGCCATGTTCTACGGTCAATCCCCCAAGAATATCTTCACCGACAAAAACGCCGTTGCTATCGTTCCGGTAACGCCGGATAAACCCTTCATCCATCATCGGGTTAATGTTGACAAGCAGCAGGTCGAGGTCCTGGTCATTATCGTAATCCGCCCAGGCGCTCTGTGCATGAGCAGTGGGTGCAAATACGGAATCAGTCTCCGTGAACATCCATCCGCCGTTACCGTCAGGCCCATCGTTGCGCATCAAAGCGGTACGGTAGGTAAAAGCAGTATCATCAAAAACAGAAGGCAATAAGAGGTCAAGGTCACTATCATTGTCGTAATCGGCCCAGCTGATCGAGCGCAGGTCAAAATCAGCCTGGCTGTTATCTTCCCAGTAAGCAGGCAGATTGGTACTGATGAATTCGAGTGTGCCGGCATTGTTGAGATAGATCACAGTGGCGCCATCGGTTCCAACCGCCAGGTCAAGGTCCGCATCGCTATCAAGGTCACCCCATGCCATGTCAGAATTGCCCGTAGTTAGTTCCCCGAGGGGTAGTTCGAAATAGCTCAAATCCCATTCATCTCCGGCACCAGGCCCGTTATTGCGCATGAGGATAAGTTTGTCAACCACGCTTTCATTGTAAACGACATAATAACCAAGGACGGCTATATCGAGGTCGCCATCGTTGTCATAATCTGCCGGAGCAGTTGTTATGACCCAGAAGTCTTCATCTTGCGGGGTAATAAAGAGTGAATCCAGCGGCGTAACTTCTGTGAAATTTCCAAATACCCCGCCAGGGCCGGGTTGAACAACAATAAACTGAACTGCTGTGCCGGTACTGTCATCGTCATCGGTCACAGTCAATGTTACAATATAAGTATCTGCCGTATCGTAGGTGTGTGAAGGGTGTTGAATGGCTGATCCGTTGCCGTCGCCAAAATCCCAGGACCAGCTCGTAATAAAGCCGTCAGGATCGGTGCTGGTATCAGTAAAGTTCACCGAAAGCCCGGAGGTAACGAAGCTGAAAGAAGCAAGCGGAGGCTGATTAAGCGGAGGGGGAGGGGTACCCTGGAAATTTTCGATATATCCCTGGTAACCAACTACCCAGGCATTCCCGCCAGGAGCGGCGGCAATTGCGCTGAAATCACCGAAACCGGCGGAGCCTATCTCAAGTACAGACCAGTTCTGTCCCCCGTTGTTTGTGTAGTATGCAACATTTTCATTTGTGCTCAGCCAGAATTCATTTTCCCCTAAAAGATAGATGTCGGTAAGGTTATCTGTATTGTTTGGGGTAGGTAATACTTCCCAGGTCAAACCGCCATCGCCGCTCCGGAACGCTTCACCCCACCAGCCAACGGCATAGCCGGTACTGGCGTTAAAGAAATCCATATCATTTACCGTGTGAGGGGAACCTGGAAGTTCTCCCTGGATCCAGCTGGCGCCGTTGTCATTGCTATAATAATAAGGTCCGCCGACATTGGCTGCCCAGATATTTGTCCCTTCCACGTCCACTGAGACGTAAGCGCCCATAAAATCCGGGACCGGGACCCATGTCTCACCGCCATCCGTCGTTCTGTATAGGGCAGCCGTATCGAAACCCTGCCCAATGACCCAACCGTCAAGGAGTGAAGTAAAATGGACATCCTCAGCAGATGAAAGTCCGGCAGGCATTCCAGCGGTTGCGGTCCAGGTCGTTCCACCATCGGTACTTTTAAATACCTGGCCGGTGCCATCAACTGTGACAGCACTTCCTGAACCTATTACATGCACGGCTTTAAGAGGATTCGGTGATACAGGTTCCTGTAGTATCCATGGTGAAGTCCCGTCGCTGGTGAGGACAGTCCCGTTCTCCCCGACTACCAGCAGGTTCCCTCCCGGGAAGCGGGCTATATCATTCAGGGAAGTTCCGGTTCCGCCGGAGATCTGGGCCCATGAAGCGCCGCCGTCGGTGGTTTTTATGATAAAACCGGCGCCATATCCGAAATATCCGGTCAGTGGACCGGCAAAAACCGGGGCTGCACTGCTCAGGTAACCTGGCTGGGGACCCGGTGAATTGAACGATAGTGACCAAGTCAGTCCAGCGTTGGCGGAATAGTAAATATTTCCATTGAAATCAGCGGCAACGACCGATTGAGCATCAGCCGAAGCAAGCGCATAAACGCCGGCAGGGACCACTTCGCCGAGATCAGTCCAGGTTTGTCCCCCATCAGCAGAACGGAAAATACGGTCATCGTAATCGGGGAAATTACCGGCCCTGCCCCATGCCAGGACAATGCTGCCGGAAACGGCGAATAGTCTTGTCCTGTTTTCTGCGGTATCGCCCGCGGTCCAGGTTGCCCCGGCATCTGTGGATCGCAGAAATGTGCTGTCTGCAATGGCAACGGCAATAGTAGACGTCAGAATAGAAACAGCCTGCGCATTACCCGTAAATACTGAAGTAAAGGAATTTCCGCCGTCGGTAGTCCTGAAAATTGCCGAATCTGAAGCGCCGATGCCGGTCAGATCATCTGTAAAGCTGAACGATGAAATACCATTCGGCGATTCAACCCATGTGCTGCCGCTGTCAAGACTGACATAACTGCCAAAGTTCCCTGTCGCCAACCCGAAAGTTGTTGTATAAAATTGCATAAAATACGTTGAGCCGAGGAAAGGAAGCTGTGTCCACGTGGTCCCTCCGTCAGAAGTTCGATAATTTTCGTTCCCGTAAACCCATCCGTTCAGGCTGTCACGAAAGAAAAGCCCGTTTAACGCGCTACTCAGCGAAACCGGGATGTCCAGATGGGTCCAAGTGGTGCCGCCGTCATTTGATTCAAACAATGCTCCGCCATCATCAAAGGGATTGTCGTCGGTAGCGATAAAAACCCGTTCAGCACCCGGCGCGCCTACCCCTCTTACGTCGAGGTTGGTCGGGACGGGGCTTTGGGTATTCCACTGTGCCGTAACGGCGGTGGATAGAAGGAGCAGGACCGCAAAAAAAGCTGTTTGGGATTTTCCAGCCAGTCTCCATGCGTTAATAATCAGTTTGGTAAAGATCCGGGTATTCATTTTTTTTATTTTGTTAAGGTTATACGCAATATTACCACCTCAACAGGCCCTGATCAAAATAAATATATCTTAATAAGTAATTATGAGGTATGAACAGGAATAATTGGATGCTGAGTTCCGGTAAAAAACAGTTCACATGAAAAAAAATCTGAAAGTTTTAGTTCTGGCGGCATTGCTTGTTTTCACCGCCAGTATAAGTATGGCCCAGGAATGGTCGAAAGTGAAGATCATTGATCATCGTTTCAACAGGTTTTCCAACCTTTTCCTCGCGTCTGCCGGTTCCGGGTAAAGGACGTCGGCGTTTTTCCAGAGTTCGAGGAACCTGCGGTAGCTGTTTATCGCTTTATCGGTCTGGCCTGTTTCTTCATAAAGCTTGGCCAGCCTGTAGTGGTACTTCGGATTGACCAGGCGGCGGTTGGTGCTGCCGGGATCAAATGATACAAGCTGTTCATATTCCCTGATGGCTTCGTTTGCCCTGCCAAGACCGGCATAGGTGAGGGCAAGGTAATCGCGGTTGAACGGGATATTATAGATTAACACCTGGGGATACACAAACTCGGGTAACTCGGGAAGCAAGATCTTTTTTCCCAGTTCTGCCGCGGCATTATAATCTTTCTGTGCCAGGAGGATTTCTTCATTTGTACAATCATACCAGTTCCGGATCATTTCAATAGCTGTGGATTCGATCTGTGGCATTAATCTCATAACATTTTCAAGATACCACCGGGCCTTGTCTATCCTGCCCTCAGCCACTTTTACAGTGGCAAGGAACATGAAATATGCTGCCGAATCACTGACAGGCTCCGTGGTGTTCTGAAGGAAGATCTGTAAAGCTTTGTTGTAACGGGCCTCCGCTGAATCATACCTGCCAAGGTCGCGGTAAATAAATGCTTTCAGCCAGTTGATCCCGGCAATGGTGTAGTGGTTGTCCTGAGTTATTGCTAATTTATATGACATTTCAAGGGAGGCATTTGCATCCTCCAGGTTTCCGCACCAGTTGTACATCCATGCGTTCACCCAGTGCCAGACGGCTTTTGTGCCGGGAGAGGGCGCAATGCTGATGGCCTTGTTTAACCAGTTTTCCACCTGGGGATAATCTTCCTTCATCCCATAGATATAAGCAATCTTTCCGGCGGAAACATGAAAATCAGGCTTTATTGCGAGTGCCTGGCTGTATTCGGAAATGGCTTCTTCAAGCTTGCCCATCTGCCATAACAGGTCACCCATGGAATCATGCGGATTGGCATCTTTCGGGCTTAGCGCTGCATAGCGACGGAAATAACTGAGGGCTTCCGCATACATCCCCTTTTTCATATACTGGTAAGCGATCTGGTTCAGGGGCTCGCTGTATTTGGGATCAAGGTCAATGGCTTTATTCAGCTCCCTTATGGCATCATCCGGCTTGCCATTGTTACAGTACCAGACGCCAAGGGCATAAAACACCCTCTTATCCTTTGGCGTTTTCAAAGCCAGCTCGTTTAAAAGACGCAATTCCTCACCGGGATTATTATCGATGATCCTTGCATAAACAGCCTTGATGTTAAGTTGCTCCTTTTCTGTGGCCCGGGAAGAATATTCAAAAGCTTTTTTAATTGCATGGTTCCTCATCTGGACATTTTCCAGCGAACCATAGGCGCTTGACAGGTAAAGCCAGGCTACGGCAAATGTGGAATCCAGTTGCAGCGCTTCTTCAAAATATTCCCTGGCATCATTGTAATACATCTTGTCGATCGCTTCCCTTCCCTTTAAGAATTGATCGTAGGCTGCCATCGAGCTTGTCGTGACATCCCTGACATGGAGGCCGGCCGTCTCGATCCTGCGGTAGGGGATACCGGCTGAACCGGAAATTGCCTTGCTCAGTTCATCGATCTGCGACTGCAATATGCTTGCCTCGCCCGTCCCCCTGGCGCTTACACTTTTCAGGAGCTGCTTGGTATTAACGTCCAGGATCTTAACGTCAGTGACGAATGTGTCACCGGCTTTGACATAACTCCCGATGACAATGAGGTTACAGCCTTCCCTGCGGCAGATCTCGAAGCCGAGCACGGGATCGATGGTTTTAACGTCATTTTTCCCCATCTGGCCGAGCAGGTCCTGCATCCTTTCCCAGGTAATGACATGGAAGAGGTTCGATTGCTCAAGGTTCGTGATCAGGAGGTTAGGGATAGCCTTCTGCAGGTAATCGAATTTGCTGTCGCCGGTTTGATTTTCGAAACTAATGACGGCGATCGGTATGGGGTCATTTTGGATCAGGGCTTTCAATACCAGTGGCCGGAATGCGAAATACCCTCCAAGGATCAGCCCAAGGAGGATAGAAATGATAAAGGCTGCTTTTGATTTCCGGAAAAAAATGAACTTTTTTTGTACAGGGGCTGATGGGGTTGCGACAACAACATCGTGATGTTTTAGTAGATAGGAGGGAGCATTGTTTAATTCCGAAGCCGGAATCGAATAGATAATTACAGGCTGGCCAATATTCTTTAAGGTTTTCTCACCGATCCGTGTAACGCCGAAATCGATTTTATTATGGATATCTTCATAAACCCTTTGTGTAAAACAAATGCCACCGGGTTCACACATTGATTCGATACGCGAAGCGATATTAACGCCATCTCCGAACACATCATTTTCCGAGATCACGATATCCCCGATATGGATACCAATCCGCAAGCGGAATGAACTTTCCGTGATCATGGATTTCTGAATGGCAATGGCGCAATTGACAGCATCCCAGGAGCTTTGGAAGATGCATAAGGTCCCGTCACCGATCTCTTTTATGAATTCGCCGTTATGTTTATCCAGCGCGGCTTTCCTGATCTCCCTGTTCTTCTCCAGCACAGCGAGGGCCAGCGATTCATCTTGCGACATCAGTGTCGAGTAACCAACGATATCGGTGAACATTATGGCGGCAAGCTTTCTCATATAAGGCTGAAAAAAGTGATCTGAATGAGCACACTAAAATAGTGAGGATTGCTTTATCTTCATTAATTTATTCTAATTCCTTCAAATAATAATCTAAAGAGATTTCGCTGTAAACGTACTTCTGTCCAGTTATATCCATACCCAAATAAAAATACCCCTTGTCACCATTCCACTTTATCACCTTATCACCTTTTTCATACCCGCAATTGTAAGCTGCAGAATAAAACGACAGCTTTTCAGCAGGGGTAGCTTTTCCCAGGCCAGGATATAATTTATCCATAATCCTGATAAACGCTTCCAGATAAAGCAATTGATATTTTTCATCCTGCAGCCTGATGATGCGTTCTTTGCGAATGCCGATGCTGTCAACCACTGAAGGGTGCAGATGGGATAATTCAGGGTGGTGATCTTCAAGACGGTATTGCAGGATATCGGCTTCAATATGTTCGGCAAAAGCAGGTTTCATCTGGAAATGACCGATGGAAAAGTCAGCGTAATCTTTACCATACCTAACGTACAGCACTTCGATGGCTTTCACTTCGATATAATCCGAAATGGAGGAATAGCGGATCAATTCGGGAAAAACGATAGCCAGTGCAAAAGCAGGGTCAATCCCATGCCTGGCCAGTGAATCCGGCCAGGAGCTCTGGCCGATGGTGCTTACAGCATATTCGTATTCAGTACCGAAGATCTCGCGGTAGTCATGCCCGCAGGAAGGCTTTTGGGTGCAGCCCTGGACCGCGAGCAGCAAAACAAGGCCCCAATACACTAATGCCGGGCATCTTTTCATTTAAAAGGGCTTCTTGTAAAGCACCAGGTTTTTCCCTTCCTCCAGGGCGATCCATTTAAGATACCACTTTCCGTCATTTTCGATATAATTAATCACCAGGGGGGCAATGAACTTAGTTCCATCGCAGAAGACCAGGTTCTCATAATCAGCATAGGCGTAATCCTTGCCATTGTTGCCGATCCACAGGTCGCAGGGGGAAATGTAATCTTCGGATGTAAAAAGTAATTTCCCGTCAAGACTAATATCATGGCTGGAATAAATGACGAGCTGCCCTGAGGGGAGAAACCAGGCATCGCTGAAATTGCCTGAAGCATACGGCCCGGATTTGCTCCCGTCAATGCCAAAGAGATTGATCTTCGGATTGTTCATCTCTTCAGGATTATCCATCATTTTTTGCACGGCATCCGGATCAAAGGGATTGATCGAGCCCTGCACCTTGGCCAGGGCTTTTTTGCCGTCTGGGCTGATGATGACCTGTTCCGGCATTCCTGTGAGCTCGATCTTGCGATTGTTGTTGTCAAAGAAGATGATCTTCATCTGGTCGCTGATCCCTATCGCATAAAAATTCTGTTCATCTTCGGACAGGTAAAGCATTAATATCTGGCCGTAAGGGCCATATTTGCTGCCCTTAAAATTTACCGAACCGGATGACCAGTCTATCATTTCCTGCAAATTGCCAAGTTTGGGTTCGTCGTTGGGCATGCAATCCTCTATATCCACTTCCTTGCAATCCGCCCAGTACGACTCATCCGGCTGCTTCACAGGACCGGTCTTTTTGCCGTCCTTACCGTAACAGTAATATTGCTTTGAAACTCCACTGCCTTCTACAGTGACAAAAGAGACCGTTTCCGGGTCGCTGATCAACAGGAAACAGTTCTCACCGTTGGCAAGGGTTTCGCCAGGGCCGAGCATGGCAATGACTTTTTTTTCAATTGCATTTTGGGCAGTTGCAGGGATAGCAGCCAGCATTAATAGCAACATTACCGGTAGAATGTATTTATTTTTCATATCTGGTTAGATTGGGATGCATCGCTAAAATAAGTTTTTTTACAACAAACCTGACAGGTCCTCTTCGCAGGACGCTGTCAGGTTTTAGTATATTGAACTCCGACGGGTAAATCCGTCGGTTCACATTTTATATCAGCTCTCTGCCGGCGGAATTACCGGGGGTTCTGTGGCCGGGGCTGGGGCCGGGGCCGCTGCTTCCGGTTTAGGCTTTGGAGTCCGTAGTCTGCGTGCGGCAGGCTTTGCAGCCGGTTTTGCTACAGCCTTTGCTTCAGCTTTAACCTTTTTCGGCCTGCCTGGCTTAGCAGCAGTCGCTTTTACCGGTTTAGGGGCTTTTGCCGGTTTTACATCAGCTTTAACAGCTGCAGTCGCAGCTTTCGCAGGCTTGGCTGGCTTGGCAGGCTTGGCAGGCTTAGCAGGTTTTGCAGGTTTTACTGGCTTAACCGGTTTTGCGGGCTTTGCAGGTTTTGCAGGCTTAGCGGCTTTTGGAGGAGCTTCTTTTTTTGCCGGGACTGCTTTTACTGCTGCCTTGGGTTTGCGGGTGGTTTTCTTCGGGGCTTCCGGTTTGGGAGCTGCCACAACTTCAACTGGCTTAGCTTTGGAAGCGGCTGCCGGCTTCACTGCTTTTGCCTTGACTGGTTTTGCAGCTTTAGGGGCAACTGGTTTAACCGATTTCGGTTTAGCAACAGAAGACTTTGGACGACCGCGTCTGGCTTTTGGCGCGGAAAGGACTGCAC
>CAYJNJ010000055.1:0-31101 GCA_964371595.1 uncultured Bacteroidales bacterium
GTATTGCCCTTGCCACCAACGGTACCTATGTTTTTCTCACTGACCACAGCAATATAGGTGAAAAGCATGCTATCCCGGTTACAGATAGATTTGAGGTTGAATTGCTGAACAGCCTTCTCAAGCGGCTTATTTTCCAGTATTGCTATGTGCCAGGATGCGAGGCAGGCCAGGAGATTGTTGGAAAGACAGATACTGTATTTGTATCGAGTAAGAAAATCATCACAACTGAGATCCTCGATTCACTCAGGACCAAGGATGAAAAAAATCCAAAGACATACACGGAGATTTTCCATCTGAACCTGGAGGCCAGCCCGGCAGATCCAGTAGAAACTGTCGACACAGCAGCGACAGTTAATCAGCCCGTGGTGGAGGAGAATGGGAAAGAGATATCAATGAAAATCTACCCGAATCCAACTACCGGAAGGTTTATCGTCAGTGTCGAAGGCAAAATAGAAGAACTTTATCTTTTTGATCTTTCCGGCAAACTGATGGCGAAATTCAAGCCGGGGACGGATGGTGAAACGGAGGTTGATATTACCAATTACAGCACAGGGATTTATTTCCTGAAGTTTTTGGCTGGCGGGAATTGGTATACGGGCAAAGTTATTCTGGAGAGGTGAAGGCCATAATGAGATCCTTCGTTGCGCTCAGGATGACGTTGTTGGAAGGCAAAGATATGAGCGGCGCGGCGCGGGGTAGTCGTTGGCCCCCGGTATTCATTAAGTTAAATCAAAATCTTCCCCCGATTTGTAAAATTGGTCTTGGCAAGAAAGCAAATAGATCAGTGGGATAAGATGATATTGGTTTGATATCGAATACATTAAATGAGATACCGAGACCTATTTCCAGGAACCAGTTTTTACTCTCTGAAAAGTACATTTTCCTTCCCATTGCGCATCCAATACCGTTCAGATAGGTTATATGCGGGTCTTCCCCTCCATAATCATGTCTTACTGAAACAGGGGACTTGAAGTATACAAAGTATCCGCTATACCAGGTATTATTGAATATTTTCTTTTCGGACAAAACTACATATTTGTAGCCCAACATTATGCAAATAGATTCTGCTTTATCGCCATCCATCCCCATCATATGTAAATAATTACCACCTAATTCTATAATGTGTTGCCTTGCGATACTCCTTTCGTATCCTGCGGATACCACTGAAATTACATACATCATCGGATCCAACAATAGCAAGGTGCCTTTAACCGCATTTTTCTTATATATTTTCGAAGCAGAAGTTGAATCGTTTTGTTGGGCATTCGAGAATTGAAAGAAAAAGGAAAATAGCAGAATAAAAATTATTCTGTTTGTAAAATTATGAAGCAAGAATGTCTTTTTAGATTTCATGCTGGCAATAATTATCATTTACCTCCATCGCCCCAGCTATCGCAATGATGCAATAAATGTAAGGCATGGCCATGAGATTTGCAAGGGGTGTTGATAAATAGAAAGGGAGAAGGAATTACGCGATTCGGCATTCGGTCCGCCGGCTGGCGGATCGATTTTCGGCCGGTTCCATTGCAGGCAGATCCTTCGCTTCGCTCAGGATGACGTCGTTGGCAGGCAAAGACATGAGCGGCGCGGCACCCGGAACGGTGGGATGGCCGATACCCGTTAGCGCCGCGCCGCTCTGGTTTATTCTCTCTCCATGCCGTCATTCCCGCGCCAGCGGGAAACTGCCGGAAAGAGGGGAAATTCTGATATCCGGGCTGGGGGCTGGCATTCGTGGTATGCTGTTATTCATACTTCCAACAGGTTGCTATTTTTATAAAGTGTTTTTGATTATAGCTGTGATTAGAGCAACAAGTCCAATAATGAAGTATATAAAGAGAATGATTATCGTCATTGCTCCAATAAATCTGAAATGTCTTTTTAAATAATTCAGAGCGTCTTCTAATAATGCTGTATCAGAATTTATCAGGGCTTTTCTGGAATTACTGGAAAATCTGTATAAATAGAGGATAGGAAAGAAATATAAAACGCTAAACAGTATTATTGGACCGATTGAAAGCATGAAAATTTCTGAATTCTTTTGAGATTTTGAAGTTAATAATATTATTGGTGAAACTATTAACCCTAATCCCATAATAATAAATCCAAGGATCGAAAAAAATAAAGTCCACTTTCTTGTTTCGTTTAAATGTATTATACTATTTTCATTTAACTCGATGGATTTTTGATTTTCTATCTGTTCCATGATTAATTTAAATTAATTGCTTATTTGGTTATTCCATTAAATATTATCAATCTTGAATTTAAGCATACGGTGCCCGGCTATATGCACTATCGATACTCCACCACAATTCCCCTTACAAGCACCATCGGCCCAGCAATCGCAATGATGCAATAAATGTAAGGCATGGCTATGAGATTTGCAAGGGGTGTTGATAAAAAGAAAGGGAGAAGGAATTACGCGATTCGGCATTCGGTCCGCCGGCTGGCGGATCGATTTTCGGCCGGTTCCATTGCAGGCAGATCCTTCGCTTCGCTCAGGATGACGTCGTTGGCAGGCAAAGACATGAGCGGCGCGGCACCCGGAACGGTGGGATGGCCGATACCCGTTAGCGCCGCGCCGCTCTGGTTTATTCTCTCTCCATGCCGTCATTCCCGCGCCAGCGGGAAACTGCCGGAAAAAGGGGAAAATATGGTATCCGGGCTGGGCGTTGGCGTTTGATTAGTGGTTGTACAAAATTTAATGAATGCCATAGTATGACAATATCAACCTCATGCCTGATCCTTTTGGTATATGATATATATTGAAGTAATTATTGGGATTAATTGTGTCATATTTTATATGATCAGGTAATTTATGATCCTTTGAACCAGTAAAAAATACATATACAACTCCTGTAATTATAAATACAATAGCACGATGACCGCCTTCCTTAAATCGTGTTGTTCTAGGATCAGTAATTATATCTTTAGGAAAATTTGAATCGTTTAAAAAAGTCATAAAGAATATTGGATAATCTTCAACATTCCCTGGATCATTATTCAGTAGCATTAATCTTATTTGTTCTTCATGTGGGCCTAGTGTTACAGAACTAAAAAATGGCCTATTAGAAATTGCTGAACGCCATAATATTGACAATAAAAACAATTTGTATTTGGAATAGTCAATATTCGAGATATGGTAAAATGGAAGTCCATGAGGATTATTGAGAACTTTTGTCTCAGGAGTCTCTTGTGGCTTTAATTCACCACCATACATAGTTTTAGCTGTGTAAGATTCTAAATTTCCAATAAGTTCATTATCACATTTTTGACATAAAATATTCTGATCGTATTCACCACTAAATTTCGGTATTGACTTTAATTCATCTTCGATGTATTTCTTTGGAATAAGTTGATGAAATCTATGATTTTTATCATAGAGGTTCTGATACATAAAATCAGGAATAATATGTGATTTTTTAAGAAGGGTTCGGTCCTGTTTGCAAAGTCTGCAAATCATTTCTAATTAATTTTTATAACCACAAACGTTTTGCAGCTACCCGAAAGTGGCGATTTAGAAGCACTTCACTGTCAACAAAAATAAAGTTTTATAAAAGAACAAAACTTGATTTAACCACTGAACCGCCAGTTGCGGGTAGGTGCTATTATGGGCTGCCGTTCTTGTCTTCATACGTTAGCCTTTATCTTGTTAATTGTCAATTCTACTGCTCTGTCTTGGTCTAGTTTATTCAAATCTATTTCAAAAACTTTTTTGTCATTCTTAAGAACTTGGTAAATGAAATAATCGTCTCTCCAATCTTTTTGGTTGATTTCAATTTTCGATTGCTCTTTTTGAAAAATGAGTTTGTCAGTTATTGAATTGTTGTCGAACGGAGATACTAGGTCGCTGTCCAAAGTCAGGTTGTACTCTCGTTCTTGAAGATATTGTTTTGACGTTTCTTTTAATCGGCTAAAAAATGTCGGCTTGTTTCTGTCGGGCATTTCGCCAAATTTCTTTTCAAACTCTTTGTCTTTAAGATTTTGAATTTTGATCGTATCTAGCCAAACTTCTGTTGTCAATATTTCCTGATTTCGTTTAAATAGCTTTGCAGTATTTTCTATAACTCCTGTCAATCCAATTTGTCCACCTGCGAAGTAGTCAAAATGGTCGTATTTGTTTTCACTTTCCCAAACTGCTAAGTCTTCAAAGCTGAAGCAGTTCAGTTTATCATTGTAGTCAGCCGGAACTCCATTAATTACTCGTCTGATAACAGAATGAAACCAACTGTCGTCAGCACAAATCTCTATTTGAATGTTCGATTTGTCACTTCTATATACCAAATAATTGTTTGCTCGGAAATTTTCAACTTGTGTTGCTGTCAGTAATTTGAACCCAAAGTCCGTAGCCAAAAAGTCAAAACCATTCTTGATTTTGTCGAGAGTTTTCGTTTTGACTATTTGGTCAAATAGGCCCATTTTTTTTCGTTTAAGCTTCTGGTTGTCGTCCTATGGTTACTCATAGCGGCCAACTAAATGTACTACCGTTACTCCACCAAAATTCCCCTTACAACACCATCGGCCCAGCAATCGCAATGATGCAATAAATGTAAGCCATGGCTATGAGATTTGCAAGGGGTGTTGATAAATAGAAAGGGAGAAGGAATTACGCGATTCGGCATTCGGTCCGCCAGCTGGCGGATCGATTGACGATGTTAATTTTCAATTTTCAATTTTCCTCGGAAATCGACAACCGACCCGCCAGCTGGTGGACCTACAGGTTATAAAGTTGATGGATTGAAGTCCCTCTTTCGAAAAAAATCTCTGACAGGATCAAACTTTGTCGGGTGCGGTTCAATGCCTTCAAAGAAATCGTATTCATGTAATTCCAGCAATTGACAATAATTACCTGATCCTCTTTCATACTTGTAATTGACTTTATATATTAACCCATCAATGGGAAATGAAAATGATTCCAGGTTGCCGGAGCCATCGTAAGTGTACAATTTAGAACCCTCTTCATCCCAGGAACCGTTGTCATCCGAATAATAGGTATAGACCGTCATTAAATCATTTTCATAGTTGAATCCGAGTTTATAGGTCTCAACCAAAGAGTCATCATCATAAATATACCCTAACACCTGATCGACATTATTGCCAATGTATGTAAATTCTAATACCTCCCAGGTCTTCCAGCCGTTTGCATAATCGTAACGGGTCGTACGGGTACGTTTGGTCCCATTAAATTCATAAACCGTTTTGACTTCGGGCAGCCAATCTCCGGATTCAAAATCGTACTCAGTAATTTCAAGGATGTTTTCATTTTCATAACTAAAAACCTCTTTTCCTGCCTTTTTCCATAGACTATCGGTTGGCACATAATAAATATCCTCCATCACATGGCTGCCTTCGAGCTGAAGGACCCTTTTACAGGCGATCAGGGTTTCATTATTGATGACATTTGAATAAACCATTGTAATAGAATCATTTTCATGATACTCCATACTGATCCTGGACAATTCATCGCCATTGTATCCACGGATTGCAGATATTTTATTTCCTTCATAATCAAACCATGTATCATAATATGCTGTCCCGTCATAAGACGTCGTTGACTGAATGATCCTGTAACCGCTATTTAAATTGTCATCATCATCATTACAGGTAATAAATAGCAAAACAGGGAATAACATCAACAAAAAAGAAGCCCTGGCTATAATTCGGTTTAGTTTCATCATCTATTTTCTGTCTAAATTAACCAAAATTCGGTTATTATAAGGCTGGAGTCCTTTCTTTCCTCCTGATTTATCGCTTGCAGGTCCGCCAGCTGGCGGACGCTGCAAGTATTGATATCCCGGAAACCTGTCAGCGTCAACACGCACCACCTAATTCCTGATCAAAACCTTCGCAGCCTTGCCTCTTGAAGTCTGCAACACCACGGTATACGCGCCCGCTGCCACCGGATTTCCCGAATCATCATTCACGTTCCAGCTAATCTGGTGCTGACCTGCGTCGAAGTTATTTCCAGCCAGGGTCCTGATCAGTTGCCCGTTGCGGGAATATATCTTTACCGAAATTACATCGGGATCGTTGAGTTTGAAGGATATCACAGTATTTCCGGAGGAAGGATTTGGCGAAACTGCCAGCGCATAATCTGCCTGGTATTTAGCATCGTTTATCCCTCCAATGATGAACACAAACTCCAGGTTGTGATCGGTCATATCGATCTCATCATTGGTATAGGCCGTATCAGGGCTCGACAACAACCATGCTGTGCCGGCATACATTCCGTAAGGGACGTTCATAAAGACCAGCGAATCGCCTGTAATGGTGCCTGAAAGGAGCCCTTCAGGGCCGATGATATCAAGCCCCACATCAGTTAAAATATCGCCCCACTGGTCAACCGCCTTGCACGACAGATCGCAGCGCTGGATTTCAAGCTCGAAATCCACATTTTCAGTGGTCTGGGAATTCACCACGACGATCCCGGTCAGCGAATCGGTTTCGGTATAAGGATGTGATGCGGTCACAGTATAAGTCCCGGCCGGCAAGGCAAGGAAATAATAGCCGCTCTCGTTCGGGCTGTCGGTCTGGTCACCCGCACTTACAACGGCCTGCGTCACGTCGCCCTCGCCGTTCACCAGGGTCACAGTGCCATTGATATAACCCACATCAGGCGCCAGGTAGAGAAAGAAATCGATATCGGGTGTTGTCTCTTCCACCACAACCACTACACCGGGGACCACGCCAGTCAGAAATCCAGGCAGGCTGGCGGTTACTTCATAAGTCCCGGCCGTGATCTCAAGGATGTAATAGCCGTCGGCATCAGGATGCACGGTAACATTACCGGCTGTAACATCTACCAGTGTCACATCGCCGGCATTGTCCTGCAGGATCACTATTCCCGAGATAAAGCCGGTCGTCGGGACCAGGCCAAGCTCAAAATCGACATCACCGGTCGTCATTCCTTCCACGACAATTATTCCGCTATTGGTTTCGGGCAGATAATCTTCCAGCGACGCCGTCACGTCATATGTGCCAATTTCTATCACCATAATATAATCGCCATTTGAATCTGGGTTGACAGTGTGGTTACCTGCGGAAACCACGACTTCTGTGACATTTCCGCTGCCTCCGTTCAGCGTGACATTGCCGCTGATAAACCCTGTTGGCAGGGCCTGGAGGGATAAATCGACATCTTCCGTAGTCTGGCCGGTCACCACGACGACATTAAAAGCCGTATCAGGATAATAACCCGCCATCGTTCCGATCACATCATAGGTTCCATGGGTCACCTCCATTGAATAGAAACCGGTTGCATCAGGGTTTGTGGTAATATCCCCTGCGGTAACCGTGACCTGCGTCACGTTTCCGGAACCGCCGACGAGGGTCACCATGCCTTCGATGGTCCCTTCCTGCGGATCATAGGGCCCCAGGGATCCGTCGAGCTGAATGTTCTGGGCATAGATATCCGACTGGCCGTTACGGTCGTCTTCCCAACTCAGGATCCATTGGTTGTTGGCGAAATTGTTCACTTCGGTATGGACTTTGGCCGATGCCACCGAACAGATAGTTTTCGACGACGGGGTCCATATGTAATCCCCGTTTGCATCCACCCGCATTGCCTTGAGCTGGTAATTGGAACCACCCATGGATTCTTCATAGAAAACCACCACATCGGTCGGGGAGTGGCGCACTCCGTCGGGGAGAACGTCGGTTGGGGATATTTCAATGAACACTTTCCCGGTCGTTACCCATAGCCGTGAACCTGCTGACGAAAGTTTCTGCCCGTAAATACCACGGTTGTTCTGATCGGCATCCATTTCATTCCAGAACACGAAAACGTCGGATGATCCCGGTGGCAGGTCAAGATAAGGATAGAAGTGGTTGCGCCCGCCCATGGTGGAGGCTTCCACGCCGTTAGCCGGGAAAAGGGGTGCACCGGCGTTGCTGATATGATGGACCCAGGTGCTGGCAAGCATATTATTGTCGCGGTCGTCATGCCAGCAGATGTAAAAGCCGTCGCTGCCGTCATTAACAAAAGGGAATATCTGGGTCCATGCCGTGATACCGCCGGCGTTGGACACCACAGTTGGCGATGACCAAACGCCGCTGCCGGCGGCATTGTATTTCTGGGCATAAACATGGCGGGTAATTGCAGGAAAAGTGCCGGAATCCTGGAAATATTTCATGATGAATTCATCGCTGCCCACCGGCAATAATTGCGGCCAGGAAAAAGTGATCCCGGTCTGGCTGAGGGTGATCCCGGCGGAACCCCACGGCATAGCGCCGGTAGGGCCGATCTTCTGCACATGGATCACATCTTCCTGTGGCCAGGCGATAATTGCATTTCCGGCCGCGGTAACTGTAACTTTGGGTGAATAATTGCCATCTCCGGTTGAGAGGACGATACCATCGTCGCCCCAAAGGAAGCTTCCTGTCGGAGAAATGCGGTAAGCCACCACATTGGCTCCGCCATTTCTTGTATCCGGGAAAACCAGGATGGCGTGATTGGCATTATCGGCCGCCATGTCCCAGTCGGTAAGCCAGGTGGCCTGCTGGTTATCGCTGATCAGGATGCCGTTGGTCGTCCACTGCGGCACGCCCTGCGCGTTCAGGCGCTGCATGCGGACGTTATAATTGCCGCTTTCATTTGAGAAAGAAGCGATATACGTATCGCCGTTAGGGCAGGTGGCGATTTTAGGGATCGCCTGCTCACCTGACATAATGTTGATAGGGTTATTCACGGCCGGATCGGTGCTCCATTGGGCCAGGGAGACCAAAGGGGACAAGGAGAAGAGGGAGCCAAGGAGAAGGGGAGATAGGGAGACAAGGAGAATGCGGAAAAGGTGCGTGGGAATAAATCTGAGAGTTCTCATGATTTTGTGTTTATAATCACTGGTAAAATTACACGATTCAGCATTGCCGGCTTTCGATTTTCGGAAAATTTTAAATTGAAAATTTATCGATTTGAAAATTCACATCGATTTGAAAGCACAACAAAGTCATAATGCCTTCCCCGAGATTCCATTCCAAGTTTACACCATTTGCACATTTATAGTATCATGGGCAGCTTTGTCTTAATCACCCCCTTTTTTCTTTTTTGGCGGTTTGCAATCTTTGCAAAAATCCGACAGCTGTTCAATTTCCTTCAGAACTTCCTGGTGCAGTTCTATCAGTATTTCTTTATTCCTTCCGATATCAGATTCACGACCCGCAATAGTATGTCTCTCCGCCAATTCATCCTGGTTCTCGTCAAAAAGAGGTTTGAAAAATGCCGCATCGGAAAATGCCCCTTTTTCTTCATAGATCTTCTTTCTCAGTTTTCGTGCATATAATTCAGACAAGTCGAATTCATAACGGGCAAAACTGACCAGATCAAGGGCCATTGTACTGTCAGGGGCTACAAGGGATGCTGCGTCACGATTAAATGAGCAAGTGACCCTGGAATTGAAATTCTTGGTAAACATGAACTCCGCATTGGTCATAGTATAGGCAAAGTCGATACCTGATCCTGAATGCAGGCTGTAAATTGTTGTGTTGCCGATCTGGGTTGAAGAAGATTGAAAGTCTGCAAGTTGTAGCTGGTATTTGCCGTCCCAGTCCAAGGTATTTTGACCATTGGCAAAAAGGGCCAGGGTAAAAAGGGCCAGCAGCAGGAAGTGTTTCATAAGTAACGATGTTTAATTTCTCAACAGGGTTCCATTTAACTGAATATGATCCCATGGTCCAATAGGTTCGTTCTGATAATAAACCTGCAATTCATCTATCCAATCTCCTTTAAAATCCTTTTGAAATACCGACTCCTTTAGAATAATGCTGGTTACTTCGCCGCCCATGGATCCCTGAAAAAAATCATACCAGGTACGGTAATGACCCAGACTATCAGGAATATTGATATTTTCATTTTCTAATAAATTAATTACCAATAGTTTGGAACCATTATCTTTTTCTTCAATACGTATCGCATCTATTTTCAAATTGTGGAAACTGCTTTTTGAGATGGAGTCCAATAAGATATTTACCGTTTTCAATAAATCAGGATCATTTTTAATTTTGATATAATGGTCAACAACCGGAACTAATTTATAGGACATATTTACTGAATCAAATATTTCCGTAATTGAAAATAGTGCAAATTCATCATCCACTTGGGATGAACTGTTATTATTACAATCCCAGTATAAAACTGAGATCATGAAAAATACCAGGATTGATGTAAGAAATTGCTTCATCTAAAACATTTTTAGCTATTTCATTTTATTACTTTAATCCTATCATTTTCATACTGATAAATTATTATGTTATCGATTTTATCCTTTTCTGACATTTCTCTTTCAAAATAAGCTTCAGCTTCTCCTATTAATATGTATTTATCATCTATTTGAACTATTCTTATGAAATGTGAAAATTTGAAATCCTGTTGTGTAAAATATTTAAACTCCTCATTAACTAAATCAGCATACCCTAAAATTTTCGGTTTAGAATACCCGCCATTTTCGTCAAAAGCTTCTGCATCTTCATAAATTGAAAACCACAATTTATTTCGATAGAATCCAAGTATATCATAAATTGAATTTCCACTAATATTGATAGGAATCGGATAATTTTTTTCAAACTGCTGTAGAATTTTCTTTTGATTACCCCAGGGATTTAAAATCTCTTTATAGATAAGTTTAGAACTATCCACGATTAAAAAGACATTTCCTCCTTTTGGGCCCCATCCGGTTTCATTATTTTTGAAAACGATCCAATCCTCCCTTCTATCAACCGTTGCCTCACTTTTCAATATACTATCAACAGAGTAATCCATGTTGTTTAAATGAATATATCCTTCTGAGTATTGGATTTTATCTTGCGAGAAAGAAACCAAACTCAGTAAAACCAAAATAGGAATAAGCTTCATTTGGTTCATAAAATTTGTTTTAAAATGTTTAATGCCATCACAAATCTAACAACCAAATACTTCCCCAAATAAGTCCGTAGCAACAATTGTTATGATGATCTATAGTTAGGGCATTGATTCGAACCATAAATTTAAGCCTTTTTATCATGTTCAAATTTATAATTACGTTTTTCATTTCGCATTTAAATCAAATGAAAAATGCAAAACGCAAAATGCAAAACGGAACATGAAAATGGAAGACCTGACAGGTTAACAAGGCGATAGGGATGAAGTCACAATGGATTGGTTATTGGCTTGAATTTACCAGTATGACAAACCTGAAAGTTATGGCTGGACATAATCAAACAGCATTGTACTGTCGGTGGCTTCAGTTTCAAAATCCGGGCACGTGTTCAGGCCGGCATATCCTCCGAATTCACAGATGATATTTCCATTGCAGTCATAAACCGATTTGATATCGTCGATGCAATTATAGCATGCATCGATATAAAATACAGATTCGCCTTTATATTTATATCCAATAATTTGAGCACCAGTCATCTTTGCACTAATCATAAGAACTTCCTTGGTTTCCTTAAGCCACGGGATATCTTCAGTTGGATTTTCCGAATCGCAATAATATTTATCGCTAGCCTTATTGGAATTACAAGAAGTAAGACAAATCAGCAGTGCCGTCATCCCGATTAATATTCCCGATTTCATAACTAAGTTGAATTTGGTTAATGAAAAACAATGATATTGCTAGTTATTCAAATTCAATAATTATGCCAAATAGCATGGAACAACCTAAAATTCAACTAATTCAGTATCTACGATATTCGGTCCAACACTCAGCACCTGATTTTGGAATTTGGAATTTGGAATTTGGAATTTGGAATCCTGGAACCCTGGAACCATCAGCTATTGAACGGCAGCACCAAAAACACCACGATATCCCATATCGTGTGGCTGATCACGTTGATCAGCATGGAATTGTACTTCAGGTAGAGCCAGCCCCAGAAAAGCCCGCAGATCAGCGCGGCCATGATCAGCATGAAGTTACCGGTAAAGATGTGGACGCCGGTATAGAGGATGAGGGCAATGACAAGCCCGGCCCATTTGCCGGTCTTTGCCGAGATTTTCTGCTGCAGGTACCCCCTCCAGAACAGCTCTTCTCCCGGGCCGATCACGAAGATCATCAGCAGGGCGATCCGGATGCCGGTTGCATCGCCTTTGAAGGCGTAAACGTTTTCAATGCCGGAGCCTGCGAAATCAAACCATCTCCTCGATAAATAGTTCCCGATAAAAAATAGTATGTAGAGAAAAAGCGCAGAAAGCAAGCCGATCCCAATCTTTTTAAGGACCTTCTCACTGAAATCATTCCGTAAAATATACAGGTATTCCCAATCGGTAATAAAACTGATGGCCAGCAGGATGATCAGGTTTGAGGTCATCCACCACCAGAAATCGAATGCGCCCAGTTCGTGCAAGACAAACATTGGGCTGAACATCAATACCGCAAGGGCAGTGATGATAATTGTCTTTTTCATCCGGGGAGATAAATCACATCACCTGCTCGATCACAATGTGCAGGAGTAATGCCACCGTGCATAAAGAGCCGAACAACAGGTTAAGCTGGGCAGTTGCGCCGTCGAGGGCAATGAAATCCAGCGGTTGTGCCGGGTTTTTACGGTTCTGCGCCTTCCTCCATAATTTGATGGCAAGGGGCAATGCAGCAATGGTGATAAGGAAGGTGAACGGCATGGCAGTCACCTCCGGAAAAAGAAGGAAAGGAACGAAGATCAAACCGAGCACCACGATAAAGGGCCCGTAAATCAAAAGGCCGTAATAGCGCAATGAGCTTTTATCGCCCAGGAGGGCTGCAATAGTGAATATTTTTTCTGCTTTGTCCGACTGGATGTCGCGCCAGTTGTTTGCATGCAGGATGGCGATGACAAGGATCGACATAGGGATGGCCCAGATGACAGGGATCCAGGAAAGCATGGAAGATTGCACATAGTAAGAACCGAGTGAGCCCAGGATGCCGAAATTGAGAAATACGGCCAGGTCGCCCAATCCATGATATTTCCAGCTAAGGGGGGTGTTTGTGGTATAGAAGGTCCCGACAAACAATCCGCCGATACCTATGGCTAGCAGCCACGGCCCGCTGACCCATGCCAGGTAAAGCCCGATCGCTGTGCCCAAAACCAGCATGCTCACCGATCCTATCCAGGCTTCCTTAATCGTGATGATCCCCCTGACAACCCCGCCGCTGCTGGGATTAGGCACTTTATCCAGGCCTTTTTGATAATCAAAAATATCGCTCAGGATATTGGCACCGGAATGAAGGATGACCATGGCAATAAATGAAAGGACAAAAAGCACTGGCCGGAATTCATGTCCGCCATAAACATAGGCGAGCACTGTTCCGAAAATAACCGGCATGGTCGAAGCCGGGAATGAGAAAGGTCGGGAAGAGACCCACCACTTTTTGAAAAAGGATATTTTTTGCTGTTCTTCCATTTCTGTGTTTTTTAAAACCGGGTATTTCAACAAACAAAATACTGATTTGTTTGAGGCGACAAAAATATAAAATTTTGGTAATAGGTAGCTGTTTTAATACTTACCTGGAGATCAGAAATCTGCTGTACACCCTGCCTGGCGTGCCCTGGAGCATTATCAAATAAATGCCTTCCGGTAAATGGCCGAGATCGATTTCCACTTCTTCATTTATTCCGGGCAGGCTTAATTCAAATATTTTGCCGGCAAAGCAACTGTACACCGATAATGAGTTGAAATTTCCATTTCCGGTCATTTTAACTTTAAATTTCCCGTTGTTCGGGTTAGGGATGATCATAACATCGCCTGCCGGATCGTTTTCTGATATTCCGAAGCAATAGGAGAAATCGAATATCACCTGCACCTCCTTGGAGAAAGTGCATCCATTAGGGCTGGTAGTGGTGAGGGTGTAATTATTTACAGTAAAGCCAATCCCTGTTGACCCTACGGTGATATGGTCCTCCACAGAGCCGTTCGACCAGAGGTATTCCCATTCGGCAGGCTGTGGACTGGGATTTATTATCACAGAATCAGACGGGCAGGCATAAATAATATCCAATCCGCCCGACCAGGTAAAATCAGCGCCCGGATAAACGATCAGTTCAAAGGTGCTTTCAACTTCATTAAATCCGTCGTAAACAGTCACATGGTAAGTCATCGTAATATCAGGGCTGACAAGGATAACTTGTGTCGAAGGATAAGAATTTCCCAGGTTATCGCTCCAGGTGTATGTATAATTGCCCTGGTTCCCGCCGCTGGGATAAGCTGTGAGGCTCACCTCATCACCTTCGCAGACCGTAGGCTGACTTGGGGTGATGGTCACTGCCAGCGGTCCGCCTTCTACCTCAACGACCATTTCGTCGGAAACACTGATGCAACCTGTCTCCAGGTCGGTTACGGTAAGGTAGAATGCCGTGGAGACCTCAAGATTTATGGTTTGTGCCACTGCAAGGTCCGGATTGACAAGCAGCGGTTCCGGGACCCAGTGATAGCTGTAGCTCCCGCTGCCTGTCGATCCGCTTCCCTGCAGGGTCGTGTTTGTGCCATAAGCGATAAGCTGGTCGGATCCTGCATTAGCGGTAGGATTTGGATGAACGGTAACGGTTATGCCATCGGAAATCGTGCTTAATCCATCTGAAATGGTAATTGTGTAATGGGTTGTGGTTATGGGTTGAACGGTCACCACAGGAAGATCGGAGGTGAAGCCGGGAGGTGAGGATGTCCAGGAGTAGGAATAGTTTTCCGTTCCACCAAGGCCCTGGGCTGTAAGCACTGATTGTTCCCCGGCGCAGATCTCCGGCGGTTCGGCCTGCAGGTCAATCCCGAGCGGTCCCCCTGCCACCTGGATGATGACAGTATCGTAGCCGGTGCAATTCGCCGACTGGTCGGTAACGGCAAGGATGAATTCCGTAGTATATTCCATCGCTAAGGTCTGCGGATCGAGGGAAGCGGGATCCACCAGTAATTCGGGGTGGTTCCACTGCCAGGAATAAGGGCCCAGTCCGCCGGAATAGCTTCCGTGCAGCACAGTAGCATCACCGTAAGGCAGGATAGTGGCATCCGCTGAGGCGGAAACTACAGGGCTTTCGCCAATTGCAAGCTCATGAAATGTCGTATCGGAAGCGCATCCTTCGCCTTCGACCCAGAGGCTCAGGGTGTTATTTCCCATGGTGTTATGTACTATTTCGTAAGGACCGGGACCGCTGCCCGAAAGAACGGTTGCTGTGCCGAAATCCCAGTTATAGATTGCCGTATCCGGGGCGCTGCCGGTATAGGTAACCGTCAACACCTCCTGCGAACAGGCCGTTGAGGGCAACTCAAAAGGGGAATCGAACTGTGGCAGCACCTCCACCCAGACCGTATCGTAATAAACAAGCACAGTGGCGAAAGAGATATCATCCAGCGCAAAATCGTTTCCGCTGAGGATTGTGTTCTGGTTTACGATGCTGATCGTTGCCTGATGATTGGTATCTGAATCCCAGAGATGAAAAAACTGGTACCAGTCGCAGGTATAGGGATAAGCCTGGAACGGCTGTCCCATCAGCACTCCGTTGATGCTGAACTGCAGGGTGGCGGGATTGGTTTCATGCAGGCTTGTGATCCAGGTGGAAAACTCATATTTTTTACCGGGCTGAATATTTGAAAGTGTAAGGTACCAGACTTTCACATTGGCTACTCCGGCGCCGTTGACAGCCATAAATTTCCCGCTGCCAGAGGTATGGTCCTCATTGCAAAAGAAGTTCGGATGGACGGTATGGGCATCATTCACAACGGCATAGGTGCCTTCATCGACAATACTTACCTGGTTGTTCACGTATTCGCTGTGAAAACCCATCACCCCGAGTTCGAAGGAGCCGTTCAGGATAAGGTTTCCGGTGGCAATATTCGATTGCACAACGTACATGGTAGTGACCTGGGGTGAAACGACCGGGTTTTGCTGTTGAGGGATCAGGAGCGTCGGGTCGGTAGGGTAGGAGGTCCAGTAGTAGCTGACGCCACCGCCGTCAGCATATAAATGCGCAGAGCCCCCTTTGCAAATCGTGGTATCGCCGGATGCAACGAGCTGACAGTGGGAATATCCTGAAACCAAGGCCAGAATTAGAATTGCCAGTATATGGAGAAGAAATGACCTCATTTAAAAATCCAGTTAGTTACAATTATAGAATTTCCTTCCTTAAATATGCCTCCAACTCTTTCTCACTCGGCAACTCCAGCATATATTTCTGAACAAATATATTTTTATCCAACCCTGCTGTGGCGTACTTGACCATGGTATTTCCTTTATCGGTGCAGAGCAAAATTCCTACCGGCGGATTGTCGTCTTCGTGCATCACTTCGTTCCGGTAATAATTGAGATAGGCATTGATCTGGCCGGCATGGCTGTGTCTGAACTTTTCCGTTTTCAGGTCAATCAACACATGGCATTTCAGGATACGATGGTAAAAAACCAGGTCGATAAAATAATATTCATCGTCAATTAATATTCGCTTCTGGCGATCTTCAAAGCAGAATCCTTGTCCTAATTCCCTTAAAAAATGGATCAAATGATCGATGAGAGCTTGCTCCAGATCTGTCTCTGTTACCACTGCACGGGAGTCTAACCCCAAAAATTCAACAGTAAATGGTGTATTGATGATGTCTGCAGGAGTTAGCCGAACGACTTGCTGCTGCACCAAGGCGGAAAGTTTCTCCTTGTCTTTCGACAAGCCGCTACGCTCAAAGTACAGGCTTTCCACCTGCCGTTTCAATTCCCGAACTGACCAAACGCCTTTGGCACACTCGATTTCATAAAATGCCCTCTTTAAATCGTGGTCAATTTTAACCAGTTCCACAAAATGTGAAAATGAAAGTGATTTCAGCAGCCTATCAGGGGGTAGCCCATATTTTTTAGCGCCTGAAGCTACAGATGAAAGTTTATTTACAGCTTCATATATAGCAGGAATTAATTCGTCAGAGGCTGTCTGACGAATTTGAAATTGTTCAGGCATTGTCTGAATAATTTGCTGGCCCTTAAAAAAGTCAGACACTGTCTGACCTATCTCCGGGTACAATCTGAAGAATTGTCTGAATATTTTGAGGTTGGTTAATGATAATCCTTGAATATTAGATGCTTCTGACAATTCAATCAATAAATTATCGCCATATTTCGCTCGGTCTTCTCCATTTTGTTCAAACTCAACTATATAATAGCCAATCAGCCAGTTACGTATAGTCATAGGCATGTTAACCGCCTTTGCTGCCGTAGCCTGCAAATATAAATGGGTATCCTGTATGGTATGAACCAGGTAATTGAAATTCATAACTTATAATTTATATCCGAAGTTTTCGGTCATGGTATAAGTAATTTTATTTCGGAATCCGAATGGCTTTGCGAGAAAATAACTTTCCGATGGTCAAATATATTCAATAACAGGATACCTTACCCCAGGTCACCAAAATAGCCTGCAAAAAAGAGAGGCTGCCTTCCCGAAGAAAACAGCCTCATCATTTTTTCATTTACTTCCCTAAGTAAGTGAAAACGAATGCAACTAAGTTTTCAAATTTCTTAAAGATAAGTGCAACAAATGTATTCTTATTAATTGCATCAAACAATACACCCAATGGTGTAATTTTAGTTTAATTCAAGCCGTTTTCCGTTGCAAATTGTGCGATGGATGCTTTATTCTTTAATTCAAGCTTCCTAATAATATTGTGTCGATGTGTTTTAACCGTTGCAGGACTGATGATAAGCTCTTCAGCTATTTCTTTATCCGTGTTCCCATTTGTGATCAGCTTAATGATCTCCTTTTCACGATTTGTTAATTTCTGGAAACGAAGCATGTTTTTAAGCTGGTAATTTTCTTTCAGCAACTGGAAGAACTGGTCCTTCGTATCCTGCATTTCACCAAGGTTTTGCATGATTATTGCGATTCTCCATGGTTTGCCGTCTTTCATTTCCATGACCGACATTCTGCCGACAAACCAGTGGTAGTCGCCGTTTTTTGGTTTTACCCGGACAATTCCTCCCAAAGAGGCAGTGCTTTCAGGATTGAATTCTTCAAAATATGACTTGAAAGTCACCATGTCATCAGGATGAATAATTTTCTGAAAGAAATTATAGCCGGATTCAACAATCTCTGCTTCCGTATAACCTACGAAATCAAACAATCGCTTATTTGACCACAGGTTAAAAGCGGAGGAGGAATTATCCACATATTCTACCTGGTTGACTTCAATTATTGCAGGAATATTTTCATGGAGCTTTCTGTAAAACTTTAGTTCATCTTCAGGGGAGTCAAATTCCAGTCTTTTCATAGTTCGGGGATTTTGGGACCATTGATAACGTGCAAACTGCCGGGTATAGTATATAGAGATCCATTGTCCATTGTCCATTGTCGATTTTCGATGGATAAAAATTTAATACATGGACAATGGAAAATGGACAATCGACAATTCAGAAGCTTGCTTTCAGCGCAAGGATAAAGTTCCTCCCCGGTGCCGTGATGCCTGAACTGTAAGGCCTGTACCTCACATCCGTAAGGTTTTCGACCCCGCCGCTTATGGAAATGATATCGGTGACCTGGTACATGACCTTAAAATTTACCGTGTACCAGGCTGGTGAATAAGGATTCCCGTTATCATCCTTCGCATACATGTAATCCTTGCCCTGCTCTTCCGGCGGCAGGTTTTCATTACTGACTTCACCGTTGTAGGTTGCATAGAGATCCATCTTTATTTTATCGGCTGAATACGTCAGGCTTGTCATGCCGAACCAGGGCGCGGCATGGCGGAGGGGGCTGGTAGTGCCGTCATCCAGCTCTTCTTCCCCTTTCTGGTAATTCAGCTGGGAAGAAAAGCCAAAACCGCCGGGAATTTTCACCTCCAGTTCGGCCTGCACACCGTAAACCGTGGCAAATGCCGCATTCTGCATCGCCTGCACCTGGCTCATTTCACCATCATACCAAATACTGTCCTGCCCGTTAATGCTATAATCACGGCGGACCATCGCATCCTTAAGGTAAGTATAATAAGCGATGACATCAATCTTAAGATAATCCCCAAAGACTTTGGCAATATCAATCTCGCCATTGTAGGCATATTCGGCCGTCAGGTCAGGATTTGGCACTACAACGGCTCCCGGCTCAGAATCAAATACTTTGCCTACATCGTCGACATTGGGCGAACGGAAACCGGTAGAAAAGTTTGCGCTCAGCGACCATTTTTCAGCGGGGTTGTAAACCAGTCCCAGGCTGCCTGTCAGCGCGCCATCGCTTAGATCAGCGGTGGTAAACGGGAACGGGTAGAAGCTGGTGTCAAATTCGCAGTTCATCGAGTACAGGTTATAGCGTGCCCCGGCCTGGAGGTCGAACTGCTCCGAGATTTTATACTGATACGTCAGATAAGCTGCATAGGAAGCCCAGTCCGACTGCGGGTAACGGCTCGGGCCGGGAACGATCTCACCGGTCGTGATATCTTCATCTGTTCCTGTTGAGGTTACTTTGTTGAAGATATACTCAAGGCCATAGAAGAACTTGTGGTTTTCCTTCAAAGCCTTGGCAAAATCGATGTTCACGGAAGACGCATCCACTTTTTCGTTCCTGTTATACTTCATCGGCTTGTTTAAGTCACGGTCGTGGCGGCTTTCCTCGAAGTACTGCATGGCAAAGCGCAGGTTCACCTGGTCGTAGATGCCGCCGCTTGCCCTGTTTTCGATGTTCAGCGTGTTCATCATCCACAACTGGGGGCCGTAGTACCATTCGGCAGACCGCGGCAGGCCGTTTTTGGTCCGGAGCAGCCTGTCATACCTGGGCACATCGGTGGATGCCGAGTAGTGAAACCCATAGGTAAAATCCCAGCTTGCATTCGGGGAGTACCTTACTTTCTGCATCAGGTTGGTCTGGTCATACCCGGTTGGGTTTTGCACAAGCGGATCAGGGTTTGTGACCACCACATCGGTGCTGTCGTAACGCTGCACGTAATTTGGCCGGAGATAATCATCCGGACCGTTGCTGCCCATCCTGAGGTCATCGAAATGGAATTGCGAAAAGCTGGTAACCAGCGCCCACTTCTTCCAGCCGATGTTCACATCAAAATGTCCGGTAAGCTCACTGGCCGCGGAGGAAAAGCGGGTCACGGCATTGCCGGTGATATACGGGTCCTGCCCGTCGGCCAGGTGGGGTTTCAGGGTCTGGAAGCTCATAACGCCGCCGATGGCATCGCTGCCGTATGTAACGGATCCGGGACCGAAGTAAATTTCGGTAGTACTGATGGCAAAAGGATCGAGAGAAATGACATTCTGTAGGTTCCCACTGCGGAAGATCGCATTGTTCATGCGGATCCCATCCACAACGAGCAGCACCCTGTTGGTCGAAAATCCGCGGATCATCGGGCTCCCGCCGCCAAGCTGGCTTTTCTGGATGAATACTTCACCTGAAGATCCCAGCAGGTCGGCGGCAGTCTGTGGATTCTGAAGGGTCACTTCCTTTGCGGAAATGGTGGTGATCTTAGCCGGGACCTCCCGGTTCATCTGGGTCCAGCGGGTAGCCGAAACCACTACCTGGTCGAGGGAAATGGACGACTGGTTAAGGTAAACCAGGAAACCGTTTTTCTCTAATTCAAGGTAGCTTTTTTTCACCGGATTATAGCCCAGCATGCGGATCTCAATCAGCGCTGAGCCTTTGAATGCGGAAATATCGGCCTGGCCTCGGGTATTGGTAATGGCTGAAGCCGGCGGCGACTGGCTGGATAAGGTTACCAGCTCAAGCGCCTGGTGGTTTTCCTGGTCTTTTACTGTGATGTACTGTCCATGACTTATAAACACTGCCAGGGATAATATCAAGAGGGATAAAAATTTTTTCATTTTTAAAGCATTATTTTTAGTTGGTGCGGATGCAAGAAATTAAACACATAGGCACATAGGACACAATAGAAGTCACATAGGCCTTTATGCCTTCTATGTGCCCTATGTTCCTATGTGGTGAAAAAAAAGGTGGCTAGCTGCACTTAGGCGGCGGAGAAAGCGGGGAGGGAGAGAAGAGAGAAGAGGGAAGAGGGAAGAGGGAAAAATGAATCACTGATACTTCGGGGGAATATGATAACAGTGAATACAAATCCTGGCTGAACACGGTTTTAAGAAAATTTGAAAGCTTTTCCGACTGGCTTTTCCGCACCGGGTCCTGTCCAATGGCTTTAGCGAATAGTATTTCCTTATTTTGGCCGAGCCGGGTTTCTTTATCGTCTTTATAACAGGTATAAATCAGCAAACCGCCTTCTTCTCTTTGCTCAACCACATCGTACATATGGCCTTTGTAGATGAATTCGCGGGAATGCTTCCAGGTGAGCAGGGTTTCTGTTTCTTCCCTGGTAAACCTGAATACCAGCAGTTTTGTTTTATCGATCCCGGCTGCCAGCTTTCGCTCGACTTCCTTCCTGATTTTAGTTTTTTCAACCTGGAAAAAGGTATATGAACCCCAGAAAGGAAAAGTTAATGCAGAAAGGAGGAATATGACGATAAACTTCTTCAAAGTAATAAAAGGCTATTTAAAATCAATCTACGAAAGTATAAAAAATGTAAACCTGACACTAATTTCATTTGTTTCTCTTAAACCTGGCCTTGCCCTCCGGTGTCATTTTTTCCGTTGCATACTGGAAGATCAGCCTTGGTGCGGTGTCTTTGTATTTCAGAAGGAATTCCTCTACCGGTAATCGATCAATTTTCCAGGCTTCGCGCAGGAACCAGCCAACGCCCTGGTGCACTTCCCTCTCCTTGTCCATCATCAGCGGCTCGATGAAGTTGATGTATTCCTTCACATTGCGGGTTTCTTTCACCAGCTTGATCAGGGAAACAGGCACAGCCCGCCTCTGGAATTTATTGACCCCCAATTTCCAATTTCCAATTTCTTTGTAATCCACGATCTTCTTCAGCAGGAACTCTGATATGATCTCCGAGCAAAGCGCATCGGTATGCGCCCAGTTCCGGATGCCGATATCAAACCATTCGCCGATCTCGTTGAAAGTCTCCGGCTTGTATTGTTTTTTCAAGGCTTTCACCATCATCAGGGCAAAGCCGGGCTCTTCGTATTTAATGCCCGGGACTAATAACCGGCTTGTTTTCATGACAAAGGCAAGGTCAACTTCAGGATTTTCAAGGATCGATTTGACCTTTTCCTGCATAAGCACATAAGAAACGCCATAAGCATCATACCCGCCTTCCTTGAAATAGCGGGAGTATTTTTTTACGAGGGCCTCATCGGCGTTGGCTTTGCAGAAGGCGATAATGTCGGCATAGAGAGATTGTGGTGTCATTTGATTGTCATTAAGTGGTCATTAAGTGGTCATTAAGTAGTCATTAAGTAGTCATTAGGTTGTCATTAGGTTGTCATTAGGTTGTCATTAGGTTGTCATTGTTTGTCCAACTGTCCAACTGTCCAACCGTCCAACTGTCCAACTGTCCGACTGATCCTCTGTAGCATCTTCCTCCCGCAGGTCTTCATCGAGATTTCGCTTTCGTCCATGATAATTTCGATAGTTGCTGAAAGCTCCTGCAGAAGGACGGGTTCTTTCAGTCCTAATTTAAAAATCACGCCCATGGCATGAATTTTAATTGCCGGGGTGATATTGCGGTCGAGCAGCCATTCAAAGCAGGTGTTCAGTAATGGTCCGGGATCAGTGATTTTATTGATGTCGATATATTCGGCAAAAACCTTGAGAAAATTGTGCCTTACCCCTTTGATCTTAGACCGGATGGTTTTTTCGACGGCTTCATCCAGGAAGGGATAGATGGCTTCAGGGTGCTTTTCGCAATAAAGTTGCACTGCCCTGGCAGCGCGCATCGAGAGCGGGTATTTTTCCAGCCAGCACAGGTCAAGGATGTCTCCCAGGCTCTCCGGCGATTCTTCGATGACCTTCACTGCCAGGTCGGCGACAACCCGCTCGGAGCCCATATCGAGGATCGCCTGTAAGTCCTTGGTTTTAAGTGTTAAGTCTTGAGTCATGTGGTTTTAAGGGCAGTTTTTACAAAAATAGGGAAAAAGGGAAATATACTTGGCCTGGGAGGAATATATTCAGGAATTCTTAGTTTTTCTTTCTTCTCCTTTTAAGTTCTTTAGTTTTTTCATTTTCGGGTAAATAGTTTTCGGATGATATCACTTTTTCACCACTTTCTTTCTCCAATTCTTTCAACGCATTCCCTGCTATTTTGCCTCCAATTCTTGCTGCTGCTCTATTTTCAATAAAGCCTTTTGCATTTTTAGCTCTGGTTACTTTTGTCGTTGATGCTTCTCCTAACATTGAGAAAATAAGTTCAAGGTCAGTCATATGATCTCTCAGGTTTTGGCTCTTCAATGCTTTTAATTTTTTGTATTCAGAAGGAGTCAGTCCAAAAGTTGCTTTCGATATTTCAGCAGTAAGAATAGCATATTCAGCATGTTCCTTGACACCTCTGTTTTTCCATTCCTCGGTTAATTCCTCACGAATGGCAATGCTTCGCATTCGTTTTTCAATCCAGTCATCAGGATAACCTTTAAGTTTGTATAATTCACGTGTCCGCTGCGTTGCTATTTCAGGATTTTCTATTTCATCCAACCTATCGGAGCCAACTTGTGCCAACCATTGTTTAAAAGGTTCTGCTTTCGGTGATGGTATTGATTGAATAATTCTTAGAAGTCCTTTAACATCAGCGCAATCCGTAAGGTATTTTTTTCCGTCTGATGAAATCATTTTCAGTTGTACGATAATTTCGTACAACTGAAAAAAACCTTCGGAATTCAGTTTTCTTTTAAGGTCGCTCCAGTATCTTCGAGGATTATTGCTTTCAGTAAGCGTTTCAACAACATCGATTATTGCAAAATACCACCTTTGATTTGCCTCATTCCATTGCGTGCGAATTTGCTTGCTTTCGAATAATTTTATATTACTCATGATTACAATGGTTGTTCATAAGCAAAAATAACCTTTTCATCTAACAATTGAAATTTTAGAACAACACGACAGGATCAGGATGTAGTTTCTTTTCATGCTTTTCCATATCGTTCAGCGCCCGCCATAGGCTGGTATAATTACGCGATTGCATTCTATCCGACAAGTGGTGGATGGTATTTACGGAAAAATGTGCAGGACAAAATTGAAAATGAGAAAAGCTGCGATAGGATTGTCGATAGTCGATTTTTTTGAATTTTTGAATTTTTGCTTTTTGAATTTTGGTTTTTTGAATTTTGGTTTTGTTTGGTATTTGGTGCTTGGTATTTGGTGCTTGGAATCCTTTAATGGGTTAACGACCAGTGGCTGTGGATGATTTTCCACTCGTTATTATCTTCAAGCCGGTATACTTCCGTGCAATTTTCTTTCCAAAGCGTTTCACCCGAGTATGAACGCAGATTATAGGTCAACACCGCCATGGTATCGGTTAATTGAACCAGGGGATTTATTATTTCGAATTTATCCATTTTTACCTTTCCCCGCATGCTTTCATAGAACTCTTTTATCTTGTCCCATCCGTCAAGCCGTTTTTCCTGGCCAGGGTCAAAATAAGTGAAGTCCTTCGAATAAAGTCCGAGATAAGGGGACGGATCTCCATTGTGCCACGCATCCAGAGCTGCTGTCTCCAAAGCAATGATTGTTTCTGTAATTGTATGCTTATCCATGATATGTTATTTTGAGAGTGATAATTATTCTATTTTGATACGCTACTCAGGGGAATTGTATATATAACTTAATCAGTCATTTAGAATATCAGTGGCGTAGTTTAAAATTCAACATAATCATAGGTCACAAAGCACACATTTTCATTAAAAAATTTTGCCGGATAAATTTTAGGATAGTTATTCGCAATCTGAAGTAAATCTTTTTCAAGTTCTATCATGTCAACTTCATAATTTAATTCAGGGAAAATTCCTTCCAGATGAACTTTCACTACTTCTCCTTCACTGTCGAAATAAACCTTAAAATAAACAAGCAAACTCGCCTTTTCATTATCAGTTTTTACTTTCGAATACTTTGAAGATAATGCAATTGAAGCCCTGATTTTCATGTTTTTATAGGCTGATATGTTGAAAGTCGATATCAGTTTGGTGGATTTATAGTAATATTTCACACTATCCTCGATAACATATCCCGCTATCATATCGGATGTTGAAGCTTTGAGTCCCAATAAGTTGGCGTCACATCCATAATCATTACTCATCACAAGCTCTTTAGCCTTAATGTCATGAAAACTACCATAAATTAGCGAATCATGTTTTGGTTTTCTGATAATTTCATAATATCTGTAATTTGACCGATCAGAAATAACTCGTTTTTTATCATAGTAAATTGTATCAACCATGTCGCAGCACAGGTTATTGAACAAAGTATCAGCTTGTTTATCAAAGTATTTATTAGCGGCAACACTCAAATCATGGCAATAGCCAATGGTGTCGGATTGTAATAACTTTGCAAGTGCCCTGTTAAAATACACATTTTCATTTTTATAGCTGCACAGTGCAAGCGACAGGAGGGAATCTGCTCCTTCATAGTCTCCCAGATTTAAAAGCTCCGAGCCTTTAATAAAGTAATCAAGTCCTTCAGGATCAGGCTTAAATATTTGACCATATATGCTTAGGGTAAAAAGCAAAACAACTTGAAGAATTACATATTTTTTCACAGCTTTGGATTTGGTTTGGTTATTATTTAATTCAAATACCTCTGTTTGAGACTGTTCAATGTTTTCAATGGTTTGCAGCTACATGCAGGCAGGGATTTTAGCACTGAACTTCCTACGAAGAACTGAACTTTAAATTTACCACTTTCCTGTCCTACCAAGCACGAAACCCCTGCTTGCGTGTAGCTGCTGTTATGGGCATGTGCTTTTCTTTATTAAAATATCGCTATTCTATCACTTTCTCTATGTAGCTTTATTGCAGTCTTTAAAATTTCAGCAATATCGTCTAAACCTCCTATATTTTTGTTTGCTATTAAATAGTCAATTTGGCTATCTAGCATATACAGGATCGAAGAGAACATTCTTCCGTCCTTGTATTGTTCTAAATACGCCTCAGTCGCTTGTCTCAATTCCGTTGAATACGTTTTAAAGCCAAAAATCACTAAAGTGTTTTCAAAGATGATGCGTTTTTCAACTTCTTGTTCTTCATTGATGTCAATGGATAATGCAAACTCCTTGATTTTATCTTTTATTTTTTGGTTTGATATTTCATAAATATTTAAGATAAAATTTTGTGTGATTTCAATTTTGTCCGAAGTAGGATATGTTTTAACTTCAGCAAGAAGCTTGTCAATTATTTCTTCATTTTTAAAAACTACTTTTCCTAAACTTGCATAGCCATAAAGATTAGAAAGCTCGTTGCGTGTTAAGGCAATGTGTTCATGTCCTGTGAGTTTTTTATAAACCAATTTGTTTATCAGGGTTTCAATCATATTTATTAAGAACTCTTGGTCAATTTCGAGATTATGTAGATTGTGCTGAATCCCCATAAATAGATTGATAGATTCAAAAATGGTTAGCGTATTTTTTCCTTCTTTTAAAATCTTATTGATTATTTCAAATATTCGATTTCCGTCTTCTTTGTCGTGTTTTAAAAGCGACAGAATGAATATTGTATTTTGAATATAATGCTCAAAGCCATTGAAAAGTTTTGTGGACGATAAATACTGCGTGGTTATGTTTTCTAGTACTGTATTGATTAACCAATCCTTTTCCGTTTTGCTGAGTTCTAATTTTCCTTTCTTTAATGAATCCTTTTTGTAATACTCGTCTAAGAGTAAACGCAACTCTTTATAGTCAATGTATTTAATACATGAATATAATTCTGTCTTTGAAAGGGTAATTGTATCTTTTTGGACTTGTCTGATTAAGGCAATATTGACAAACGATTCGTTTATGGATTTGTATTCATTGTTGTTTTCTATCATTATTTTGTTTTTCAAAACAAAATTGACAAGGTTCTCGTGTTTGGAAGAATATTGATAAATATCAGAATTAAACACCATGCCTCCTGATTCTATCGTTCTTTTGTCCTTTTCTTTCTTTTTTCTCTCATTAGAGATGCTGTACGCGTATCTATAAATGAATGAAAAATCAACAAATTCATAAATCGGTTCTAATGCAAATTTCAAATCCTTAGGTAGATTGTAATACCTTTCTTTTAAATCGTATTTTTCAATGGTCTTATATTTGTCTTGTATCTCAAAATGGCTAATGCTAAACTTCAACCTTTGTAATAAGATATTTCGGTTGAACATTGCAATGAAAAGTTTTGTATAATTTCTTTGCTTCAGGCAAATTTTTATAGCGTCTTCAATCAAAGCAAAGGATTCTTCTGACTTATCTAAGTTGTACAACTTAAAAGCTAATTCAAATATTTCATTCAAGTCAGAAGTTGGCTTAGTTAGAGTATTAAAGTCAAAATCCAAATAAACATTCTTTTCATTGGAATCTTCTGATTTTAAATAATCTTGAAATGAAATATATTCTTTTTGATTCTGTTTAATGTCATTTTTAGAAATCATTATACCTTTGATTCGGGCTTTTCGCAGTATTTCAAAAATTTTAAGAACCTTAGATGATGGCTTCTTCTTGTCGTGTTCAATTTCATTTAGAATTTCTCTGAACTTATTGTGGATGTCTTTGATTGGTTTGTTAATGTCGGAAGTTAAACGCTCGTCATAGAATTCTAAAATAGGCAAAGAATCAGAGTCATAAACATAGCCGCAATTCGTTACGGCATTTCGTATTTGTTCAGTGAGAATGCCTTCAAGTTCGTTTAATGTGTCAAGTTTGCTTAATATAAAGTCAACTGTTTCCTTTGAGTTATCAATTACACTGATTTCATCTTTTGTTAATATTCTTGAAAGAAATGTGTGCATTTTCTTTGAATAATCGTCTAAGTGGTATTCTGAAGGGATTTTCTTGTCATTAATTTCTTCAATAACTATTGTTGTAATTCCGTGATTTTCCAAGTATTTAATTTGATTGTCGTCACGTTGATATGTAACTAAATACATTGGCGGTTTTACGTTAGAATAGTTTTGAATCCATTTTACAATCTGTTTCAAGTTGGTGTCGTTATACGAATAACCAATGAACACAACCGTATGAGTTGAAAGAATGCTCTTTACATAATTTTCAACTAAGGGGAATAAGAGATTATATTTTAAATAATCATCTTCTTTAAAAACAATATTGTGATTTTTAAAATCGCCATGCATCTTTATTAGTTTATTCTGTAAAGATGATTTGACTAAATCGTTGTCAGAACAAACAACATCGTATATGTAGGCGTTCTCTTGTATTGTTTTCTCTAACAAGTTGTCCCAATTAGTAGTAATAATTACATGCGGATTAATGTCAAAAATTAACTTGTGAATTGTAGAAGGAGAAATGTGTTCAGGAAAGTATTCTTTAAGTTTTTTGTAGTAAGTAAACTCTCCAAACGCCAAATAATAAAGTTGAGCAATCTTTAAATAGTCACTTTCATTTTCAATTTCTAATTCAGCTTTTAAATCTTCAATTAAGTCGTTCCAAGAAGGAAGTTTTACGGAATTATTTTCGGAACTTTTTGAAATTCCTGCACCAACAAAAATTGCCAAACTGTTGTCATTGTTTGCTGAAATTATCGTCTGAATAAATTTCTTTTCCGTCTTCATGATTTTCTATTAGTGGTTTCTGTTAGCATTGCCCATAATTATTATAAATCCCCACCTCGCCTGTTACCCATCCCATTCAGAGGTATATCATTACCTTGCCTCATTGATCTAACATCCATTACGCCGGTATATTAAATCGCTTACATCGGAAAACGTTCAGCTTCTGGTTAATGAAATGGTGGTTAATTTATTGACAATAAAATTATAAGAATATATCGGTATGATTTATATTGTTGAAAAATATTCCCGGGACCATTGACTAAATCTTCAGCAGCGATTTTTCCGGGTTAGTTTAACCACAAAGTTCACAAAGGGATTTCACGAAGGCACGCGAAGGAAAGGAATAGTGAATAGTGAATAACGAATAATGAAAAATGCATAAAATAGTTGATTGCTAAAACTAACCTTTGTGCCCTTTGTGAAATCCCTTCGTGCGCCTTCGTGGTTAAACCGACCGCAGACCGCTGACTGCAGACCGCCGATCCCTCGTCGCAAGCTCCTCGGGACATGCCGCCGGCCGCCATCATGCTTTGTTGTACTTTATCAACGGCTCACTGATCCTGACGTGCTCTTCCATTTGTGGCTTCCAGCTATCCTGGGTTGACAAGGTGTGGTGCAGCTTTTCCTGATAAAATACCTGGTACCAGATCTGAGGCTGGAATTCGCAAATATTGCGGAACATCTTTTCAGAATGGATCATGAGCTTCTGAAAGAATTCCCCGTTCGGCTCCCTGTGATTATTGATGATCTGACTTAACAGAATAGGAGTAATGTCAATATCATCAGCAAAACCGCTTCTCTTTGAATAGATCGTATCTATGTAAATTTTCAGGAAATCTGAAAAATAATGGCTTTGCTCAAAAGTTGATTTTGTAAGGTATTCTTCCATTTTCAATTTTAACTGCATAAGTTTTGCGTGCATGATCTCTTCCCCGGACAACCCCTTCATCTTCTTAACACGGGCTTCCATTAAAGCAACAGCCTCTGACTCACGTTCTTTTGAAGATTCATACCTTGAATCGACGCCATATTCAGCATCAATATTTAACAGCTTGTTTTGTTTACTTGTCATGATGATATTTTCTGATTAAATCCAATATTTCAGGCACTTCTATGCTCAGTGTCATGCCGGTTGTGTTCATGTTGTACTTGTCAATATAATGTTGCGCAATTTGACTTTTAGGCCTGAGGGATACACAGGCAAGCTCACCATATTCCCTGACGGCTGTTTTTGCTGCAAAGGCGATTAAATTGCCTGTAATTCCATCATACTTTTTGCCTTTTCCTTTATTCTCCTTTGAAACCGTCAAAAGCCTGATATGTATCCTCCATTCTTCCGGAATTCTTTCCAGTGAAATAACGCCTAATATATCATCTGAACCAGTCTTGCATAATTTGTACACTTCCTGATTTTGCTCACTGTTCCAGTCAAAATAATATCGTTTCTTTCCTAAAGATTGAAAGTCTGCACGTTCAACAGGCCGGATTGATGCCGGAATATTTTTTCCTGTTGCTGTTTCCACGATATTCATGGTACAAATATAAGAAAAGTATACGAAAAAAGGAAACTAATGTAGAGATAGTTTGCAAAATATGAAAAGATTTCAAATGACATTGAGCATTTCAGCGTTTACAGCCAGCACAGGTCAAGGATGTCTCCCAGGCTCTCTGGCGATTCTTCGATGACCTTCCGGCCAGGAATTATTCTTTAGAAATCGATGATGACCTTCTTCCTGACCAGATCCTGATCTGTTTTCAACTCCAGAATATAAAGGCCCGGCTTAAAAGCAGACACATTCAGAACCCCATCATTTACATCACCAGATTGTAATAACTGTCCCTGCGAATTGAAAATCCTTATGGAAATTATATCCTTTCCGGGTGGAATATCGATAAAGATCTGGTCATCGGCTGGATTGGGAAAAATATGAAATTCAGCCTGTCTTAATTTTTTACCACCAGGATCATCTGCAATAATGACATAAAAATCATCACGATAGTACAATCCATTGGCGTTCGGACAGGCAAATAATCTGCCATTATCATTATAAACCATGCTGATGAAAGGGTAAGAACAGTAAGGCAAATTATCAATAATGTCAATGCCGTATCCGTTTTCCGGATTTTCATAATAGTTAAGATAATACGATTCCAGTGTCACGTCAACTATACCGCCACCAATGATCAGTGAACTTCCGTAATCATCAATATCCATATCCTGCAGCATGGTGTAACCAATAAAATTTGAAAGATAAATGTTCCACTGGGTACAATTGCCTGAGGTTGACAAAACCGGCCCCCAATCTTTGAGCATATAAAGTGTCTGGTCCTCAAGATGCAAACCTGGTGTATTGGTTTCCGATTCATCTACATGCTGAAAAGTCGTTCCGTTATCTTCAGACCTGAACACACCCTGCATGTAAACACTGGCAAATACAATATCGTTCAATGAACTTAATTCCCATACGTTTGCATCTCCCATGTTATTAGGAACACTTTCCCAGGCAATCGAATCTTTCCGCGTCCTTAGCACACCGTTACTCGTACCGAAATAATAGTCGCTTGTGATAGCAAGGCTGCCGATATGTTTTCCACCTAATCCT
>CAYJNJ010000056.1:0-30359 GCA_964371595.1 uncultured Bacteroidales bacterium
ACCACCTCACCACCTCACCACTTCACCACTTCACCACTTCACCACTTCACCACCTCCCTACTTCCCCCGCTTCCCGTGCCTCATCTCTTTCCCCTGCTCATGCATCGGGCAGCCATAAAGATCCCGGTAAAGATTTGATAAAAGCCTGGCCTGCTCCGGGGTGCAGACTTTTTTCAGCTCTAGGTAATGTTTGATGTTTTCGTTGTGCAACTGGCTTTGTAAGACGGATATTTCCGCGGAGATCCGCTGGATAGCCGATGTGTCCGGATTATCCGAGGCAAGCTCATCCAGAATTTCGGCCCGCAACTCCTTTATCTTTTCTGAAACGGGCCGCGAAACTTCCTGGTAACCGGCATTGATATTGTCGACCTGGCCGATCTGCTCTTCGGTGAGGTTCAGCTCCATATGCAGGGCGCATCCGGGTCGCATGGAACCTTCACTGCAGGCGACAATGGCGGGCTTTTTTGGAAAAAGAAAGTAGGTTGCCAGCGCTGACAGGTTGACTACCACCAGAAACAGGAGGGTCCAGAACATGAGGCGGTTTTTTTGCAGGGATTCCATATCTTTCAACTTAATAATTGGTTAACAGGGTATTATCTTCTTCGACAAAATCAACGACATAAAGCTCCGTTTTCAGAAGTTCGATTTGAACCGGACCGGTTACAGCCTGTGATTTCCTTGTGGTGCCGTGGTTCCCTACAAGGAAACCGGTGATGAGCGCCGCTGCCAGGAAAAAGGTAATGATGGCCGGTTGCAGTATCCGGTAAGCTGGCCTTATCCTTTCGGCACTTTCGTTCTCAAGCCTTTGAATAAAGCGGGTGGTGAAGAATGGCACCGGTTCCAGTACTTTTTCAGCATGGATTGCCCGTTCAACGGCCTGGATGCCGGACTGGAGCTTTGAACATGATTCACATCCCATGGTATGCCAATCCATCGCATTGAGGTCCTCGGGGCTAAGCTCCCCTTCCTCCTGCGCAAAAAGATGATGTTGAAATTCCTTGCAATCCATAACGATCATTTTTATTGATATTCCGAGAAGTGGCAGGCCAGCTTTTTCTGTAAGTTAATTTTAGCCCTGTGCAGCAGCGATTCAACTGACGACAGGCTCAGGCCGGTCACTTCCGTTATTTCTTTGTACGACAACTCCTCATACTTACTCAGGATAAAAACCGTCCGCTGCTTGCCCGGAAGCATGGAAATGGTTTCCTTTAGCAGCTTCCTGGTTTCACGGTCGGTTATTGTATTGTTTTCCACGGTTGTGCCGATAAACAAACCGTTTTTTTCTTCGTTTGACAGGCCGAATATTTTTTCAATCCGGGTGAAGATCTGTCGTTGCTTGTTTCTTTTCACTGCATTCAAAGAACGGTTGACTGTGATGCGGTAAATCCAGGTGGACAGGGCCGAAGACCGGCGGAAACTTTGCATGGAATTGAGGATTTCAAGAAAAACCTCCTGTGCCACATCTTCGGCGTCGTCCATATTGCCCAGGAAATAATACGCTGTTTTGATCACCCTTTTCTGATAGGTATCCACCAGGCAGGTAACGGATGCACGATCCTTTGCGATAACTCCACTGATCAGTTCATTGTTGGTCATCCGTAGCTGCTGGTTTTGACTGCAGGCTCAAAATTAGGTATTATTTCTTACAGGGTGTTTTGCACTGGCTTTCGCAGCCACTCCTGTGCTGTGCGCCTGTTCCTTTAGCCTGTCCGCAGCAACCTTGCTGTCCTTTCTGGCAATCCTGCTTATGCTGGCAATTGTCTTTGCAGCAATTACCGTTTCCCTTGCAGGAAGTCCCATCGGCATGATGGTCGCAAATGCCGTCGCTATTGGCGTCGACGAAATTGGCGCCCTTTGCATTTCCCTGGTGGGCGGCTTTGTTATCGCAGATCCCATCCTGGTTGGCATCGACAAACTTGCCGCAGCCTTGTTTATCAGTTGTGGTCTGTTTGGCCTGGTCGTTACTGCCAGCCGCAGCTGTGTTGTCCTGCGCTGAAACCTGGCCGATGGTGAAGACGGCAAAAGCCAGCACTAAAATAATCTCTGATACTCTTTTCATGGATTTAATTTTAATTGTTTGAAATAGATTTTAGCATTTAGACAACGGGAGATGGGAAAACTTGCGGGGATTGCAAAATTTATTTTTTTTAAATGAATGGCATTCCCGGTCAATAGAACACGGATAACACGGATGCAACGGATTTACACGGATTATTAGCATCTTTAAATTATTAATTTTGAACTTCGAACTTTGAACTTGAATTTTGAACTTTGAACTTTGAACTCGTGGGTACGGTATATACCATCGGCGAAACCGTTTATGACATTATTTTCCGGCATAATCAGCCGGTTGCGGCATGGCCCGGTGGCGCGATGCTGAATTCGGCTGTGTCGTTAGGCCGGTGTGGGGTGAAGGTGGAAATGATCACCGAACTGGGGGAGGATAAAGTTGGAAGACTGGTTATGGATTTCCTGGCGGAAAACGGGGTTTCAACTTCATTTACACGTCCGGTGAAAGGCCTCAAAACCCCCGTCTCTCTTGCTTTCCTTAATGATCAGGGCGATGCGGAATATTCCTTCTACAAGAATTATCCTGAGAATAGGCTTGAAATTGATTGGCCCGTGGCTGGGGCAGGGGATATCGTGCTGTTCGGATCTTTCTATTCGCTTGACCCTTGCGTGCATACAAGTATTATTTCTTTCGTTAAAAAATCAAAGGAAAAAGGCGCATTGGTCATTTATGATCCGAACATCCGTAAAAACCACCTGGGCGAAATCAGGAACCTGATGGATAATGTTGAAGAAAACATTTCCCTTGCCAGCATCGTCAGGGGTTCGGGTGAGGATTTTCAGAACCTGTATGAACTGAGCGATCCCGGACAGGTTTATAATGTGATCAAAGAAAAAGGTTGCTCCAATCTTATCGTAACCCTTGGTGCAAAAGGCGCCATGATGTATTCGGGCGGGGATATCGTCCGGATCCCTGCTAAAGTAGCGAATGTGGTGAGCACCATCGGGGCAGGGGATGCGTTCAATGCCGGGTTGATCTTTTATTTAACCAGGGAGCATACATCAGCTGATAAACTGGTTGACAACAAATCATCCCAGAATATGAAAATGCTGGATTATGCGGCTACTTTTGCAGCAGAAGTATGTTCAGGTTACGACAATTATATTTCTAAGGAAACCGCAAAAAGATTTCATGCCACTGACCGCCTTGCTTAAGCTGAAGACATACCTGGCCGGATTATTAAGACCTGTACAGCAACTGGCCGGGACTTTTGCGGGCCAGCCCCTGGAAAAAATTATTTTCCTGCTTATCCCGGCAGTTTATCTTTTAAATGTCACCGTTATCCATTACAGCCTTGGGCCATTCTTTTTGCACAGGGTTGATCCTGAGTATTTTTATATGTATAACGGGATTGTTGTAGGTGCAGGTAACTTAAGTATACAGTATTTCGACCATCCGGGCACACCGCTTCATTTCCTTGTGGCTTTTTCCGCCAGGATCATCGACATATTCCAGCCGGGGGATTATATGCAGAACTTCGTTAATGACCCTGAGAAATATATCCATGCAGCTAACCTGGCTTTGAATATTTTGATTTCCATGATTCTTTATTTCAGTGGGATCCTGGTAAAAAGGTATAGCGGGTTGATTTTCGCCGGCCTTCTTTTTCAACTCAGCCCCTTTGCCAGCGCCTCCCTGCTTGGCCTCCAGGGCCGCATCTTTGCAGATGCTTTACTGATCATACCCTTGCTGCTGACCGGATTGATGGTCATCAGGTCAATCAGCCAGGGTCCCGCATCCCGGGGGTCTTCAAAAGATATCCTGGCCTTCGGATTGATTATTGGCTTTGGGACTGCCTGCAAACTGGTATTCTTTCCTGTGATCCTTATCCCATTGGTTATATTACAGGTTTCATTAAAACAACGGATAAACCTGGTAATCTGCTCTTTGCTGGCATTTGCACTGTTTGCATACCCGGTTATTTTTAATTTCAGTCATTTCTGGGACTGGGTATCCGGGATGGCCACCCACAGCGGCAAGTACGGAGCCGGTAATCAGGGTTTCATCGACTTTTCTTCGGTCCCGGGAAATTTTAAGGAGATGATGTTATTTAACAAAACCCTGTTTATTATTGCCCTTGCTTCATTATCAGCAACAATCCTGTTTTCTATAAATTTTATTAAGAAAAGATGTAACCCGAACCTTCTGATACGACGGGCAATTATTGCTGTCAATCTTGCGCTTTTCATGGCTATAGCCCTTATTATGAAACATTATTCAAACTACTATATTATCCCTTACACAGTTTTCACCTTCCTGCTTATCCTGCTTACTTTATTGTTGATCATGAGTTTACGTGGAATGCTGACATCATCTTTCTATAAAAATATTGTCATTATTTCATTTGCTGCAGTGGCCCTGCTCATTACGGTATTCCAGGTAAAGCAATCGAGGGCACAAACTGCCAATTCTTATCAGCAGAACGCCAGGCTGGAAGCAAAACGCAGTAAGATCACGCCGATGGTGCATCCCGGCCGGCCCATTATCCTGACCGGACCAAACCGTGGTGCCCCGTTCATGGAATTTGCCCAGCACGCAGGTTACGTCATGACCGATAATATGAGGGGCTTTTATACCTCATACCTGAAGGAGAAATACCCGGATGCTTTTTTCTATCTTAACTGGACAGATAAATTTGAATCCTGGAATGATTTTGTGGACATCAAGCAAATCATTGAGATAGCTGATTCGTCATTTTATATCTACATCGGCGAGGATTGTGTAAAATATCAGCAAGAAATAGAAAAAAGGTTATGGCAACAACTGGATGAAAACACCGTTACAAAAAAAGTTTTGTTCCAGGATAATAATTCAGATGAAAAACTCATTGAAATTATAATTAAAAATCGAGTTCACGCTGAAAGTCTGATTAATCAATAATGCCACTAAAACACTAAAACACAAAATATCGCAAAAAATTGATTATTAAGTATATAACTTTTGTGTAATTTGGTGTTTCCGTGCTTTTGTGGCAATAAAAAGGCTTTTCAATACAAATTCAAAATTCAACATTCAACATTCAAAATTTCATTTTATGCCTCAAGCCTCAAGCCACAAGCTTTATTTTCTTTTCTTTTTTATAGTGTTCTGTTTCAATGGCTTTTCCCAGAAATCCTATCCTAAAGATTATTTCCAATCCCCACTTGATATAAGGCTGCTTTTGTCCGGTACTTTTGGGGAGATCAGGACCAATCATTTTCACTCCGGTATCGATATCAAGACCGGCGGGGTAGAAGGAAAAGCCGTTTATGCCGTGGCCGACGGTTACGTTTCCCGTATCAAGGTTTCTGCTTTTGGTTTTGGAAAAGCAATTTATGTGACCCATGCCAATGGCTATGTCTCAGTTTACGGCCATCTCAGCGATTATAATACAATGATCGGTGATTATGTAAAGAAGGAGCATTACAGGCAGGAGAGCTTTGAGATTGATGTTTACCCGGAAGCATGGGCACTGACGGTTAAGAAAGGTGAAATCATCGCCTATTCAGGGAATACCGGCGGTTCTGCAGGTCCACACCTGCACTTTGAGCTCCGTGACGGTGGTTCACAAAAACCAATAAACCCATTGTTATTTGGTTACGATGTTAAAGATTTCTTTAAACCCAGGATCACCTCCATCAAAATTTATCCTGAGGATGAAAATTCTTCGCTCAACGGCTCACCTGCAGCGAAGCGTTTTCTGGTAGAAGGATGGGGCACGGAGCATAAACTCACCGGCAATCCTGCCATCCGCGTAAGCGGGAATATTTCTTTCGCCATACAGACTTTTGACCAGCAGAACGATACCGAAAATAAAAACGGAACGAATGCAGTGCGTCTGTACATCGATAACCGCCTGGCCTGCCAGCATACCCTGGAGACCTTTTCTTTCGACGATTCGCGCTATGTTAATTCCCTCCTGGATTACGAGGAATATGTAAAGAACGATGTCCGTCTGCAGCGCACAAAGATCGCTTCGGGCAATAAGCTGGATATATATGGCGCTACTCAGAACAAAGGCATCATCTTCTTTAACGACACACTTACCCATACTATCCGCTATGAAGCGGATGATGCTGCCGGAAACACCGCTTCGCTAGAATTTAAGGTGAAATCTGAAAAGCCAGGTAATTCCAAATTACATCCGCCAGCTGGCGGACCAGATTCCAGGTCTGCTGTTCCGTCTTCCAAATTTCCAATTTCTAATTTCATTTACAACTCTCCTAACCATTTTGAAAACAGGGCGGTTATCATCGATGCCCCAGCCGGTGCGTTCTACGATTCTTTTACATTTAAGTATGATACCGCAAAAAGGGTTGCAGGCACTTTTTCACCGGTACAAAAGATCCATGATAAATACACGCCGATCCATGATTATATCACGCTGTCGATCAAGCCGGTGAAGCTGCCTTTAACATTGGAAGATAAAGCACTGATCGTTAAAATAAAGGATGATGGCAAGGGATTTACCTCTGCCGGCGGTAAATACGAAAGGGGTAATATCGTTACGAAGATCAGGGAATTCGGTAATTACAGCATCGGCATAGATACCATCCCACCTAAAATTAAAGCTGTGAAGCCCGAAGTGTTTACCAAAATGGCCGGGCAAAAGCAATTGAAGGTCATCATTTCCGACGATTTGTCGGGAATAGCCGGTTACCGTGCTTCCCTCAACGGGAAATGGATCCTGATGGAATACGATGCAAAGAATGATGAGCTGATCTATACCATTGACGAGCACCTTGTCCCGGGTAAAAACACGTTTCTGGTTGAAGTCACCGACGGAAAGAGCAACCGTTCATTTTTCGCCGCAACGTTAATTTTGTAACTTCGTATTATCGTTTTAAAGCTAAATAATCCCAGGGAAATGGAAGGGAATTTAAGGGACATACAACTTACCAAACTCACCGAAAGGGCCAAGGAACTGCGCTGCATTTACCAGGTGATGGAGGTTTTGAAAGATGAAAGAGCCGACCTGCTCGTGATTTTTAATTCTATACTCGAAGTGATCCCTCCGGGGTACCAGCACCCTACGGTTTGCGAAGCCTGCATCATCTTTGAGGGAAAGCAATACCCTTCAACCGATTTTGTAGAAACCCAATGGAAGCAACAGGCTGAAATCGTGATCGATAACCATGTTGCTGGTGAAATCCAGGTGTGCTACCTGCAGGATGTTTTCGGTAGCGGGATTATTTTCCTTCCCGAAGAGCAAAAGCTGCTCAATACGATTGCTGACCATCTGAGCCGGTTTATATTTCAGCGCCGTTTGAAAAAGACACTGGAACTAAGCCTGACTTCAGAATCCGGTGCCGAATCAGGAGCTGATAGTTCCCTGCTGGCTTATGAGTCGGACGAACACTGGAAATGGCGTATGCATGTTTCGGAAAAGATTGCTGAAGTAATGGATATGAGGAAGTTTGGGGTAGAAGCAATATATATTATCGGCAGCACAAAGACGGGGAAAGCCGGCCCGGATAGTGATATTGACCTTCTGATCCATTTCCGGGGTAATGAATGCCAGGAAAATGAGCTTAAATCGTGGCTGGACGGATGGGGATTTGGCCTTTCGGAAATGAACTACCTGAAAACAGGATATGTCACAAAAGGCAGCCTGATTGATTATCATATTATTACGAACGCGGATATTCATAACAGGACCAGTTTTGCCTGCATGATCGGTTCAACTGAAAATTCAGCCAGGCTTTTACGATCGATAACAGGTTAATATGACCAGGTGCTTCTTTGTTTCGGATTTGCATGGCCATATCGACCGGTACGAAAAACTGATCGTCGAGATCCGTGCAAACCCGCCCGACCTGGTCTTTTTTGGCGGCGACCTCCTGCCGCATGGTATGCGACGGCATATCCATGATGATTTTACGGAAGATTTCCTCTTCCCGAGTTTCAAAGAGTTGATGCTGGATCTGGGCGATAACTATCCCGGCATTTTCCTGATCCTGGGTAACGACGATCCCCGCATTGAAGAAGAGAAATTTATCAGGCTTGGCCGGGACGGTGTCTGGCATTACCTGCATAACCAAAAAGTCGACTGTTGCGGTTATACTTTTTACGGCTACGCCAATGTTCCGCCGACGCCATTCCGCTTTAAAGACTGGGAGCGCTACGACGTATCCCGGTATGTGGATCCAGGCTGTATTCCTCCCGAAGAAGGTTTTCGCACCATGGAACCGGGCACTGACCTGGCCTGGGCCACGATCAAGGATGAACTGAAGGAATTGACAGGTGATGACCCGATGGAGAGATCGGTAATCCTTTTTCATTCCCCGCCATATAAGACTTTTCTTGACCGGGCGGCACTTGACGGGATGACGGTTGACCATGTCCCGATGGACGTGCATGTCGGAAGCATTGCGATCATGCGGTTCATTGAAGAAAGGCAGCCGTGGATCACCATGCACGGACATATCCATGAATCATCACGGATAACAGGCCAGTGGAAGCAGCAATTCGGGGGAACAAATTCTTTCAGTGCGGCATGGGACGGCCCCGGGCTGGCATTGGTGGAATTCGATCTTGAAGACCCTGCAAATGCCAGTCGCCGGATCATCTGACAGACCTAATTTTTCTATCTTTGCAGCATGGAAGAAATGATCCTCATACTCGATTTCGGTTCCCAGTATACACAGCTGATCGCCCGCCGTGTGCGTGAGCTCAATGTGTATTGCGAGATACACCCTTTCAATAAGATCCCTGCAATAGACAAGAACATTAAGGGAGTGATCCTTTCGGGAAGCCCGGCTTCAGTCCGTGACCCGGAAGCCCCGATGCCCGACCTTTGGCACATCCGCGGCAAGGTGCCCGTCCTGGGGGTTTGCTACGGCGCCCAGTACATGGCGCAGACCGATGGGGGAGAGGTGGCCGCTTCACAGCACAGGGAATTCGGCAGGGCAAACCTTTCCTTTATCAATACAGGTAACCACCTGATGAAAGGTATGAGCACCGGCTGCCAGGTTTGGATGTCGCACGGGGATACCATCCTGCGCCTGCCGGAGAGTTTCAAGGTCATTTCAAGTACCGGGACCGTCGCCGCCGCAGGTTACCAGATCGAAGGCGAACAGACTTTCGGCATCCAGTTCCATCCCGAAGTGTACCATTCAACCGAAGGAATGGTCCTGCTAAAGAATTTTGTTGTTGATATCTGCCACTGCACACAGTCGTGGACCCCTGCACTTTTTATCGAATCCACCATCCAGGAACTGAAGGATACGCTTGGCAACGACAAGGTGGTCCTGGGATTATCCGGCGGGGTCGATTCTTCTGTCGCCGCCGTCCTTCTTGATAAAGCCATCGGTGAAAACCTCCACTGTATATTTGTGGATAACGGCCTGTTGAGGAAGAATGAATTTGAATCTGTTCTTCATTCATACAGGGATATGGGATTGAATGTCAGGGGAGTGGATGCTAAACAGAGGTTTTATACAGCATTGCACGGGATTTCTGACCCGGAGCTGAAACGCAAAGCGATAGGACGCACATTTATCGAGGTTTTTGATGAAGAGGCCCACCGTATCCAGGATGTGAAATGGCTTGGGCAAGGCACGATCTATCCCGACAGGATTGAATCGGCATCAGTAAAAGGCCCTTCGGCAACCATTAAATCCCATCACAATGTGGGCGGACTGCCGGACTATATGAAACTAAAGGTGGTAGAGCCCCTGCATTCGTTGTTTAAAGATGAAGTCCGCCGGATTGGCCGGACGCTGAACATGAGCCCTGAACTGCTGAACCGTCATCCTTTCCCGGGCCCCGGGCTGGGTGTTAGGATCCTGGGCGAGGTTAATCCCGAACGGGTAAGGATATTGCAGGAAGTCGATGATATATTCATCTCAGGGTTGAAGCAAGACGGGCTTTATGACGAAGTCTGGCAGGCACTGGCCGTACTGTTGCCTGTCCATTCAGTCGGTGTGATGGGGGATGAGCGGACGTACGAAAACGCAGTGGTGTTGAGGGCTGTAGGTTCAACCGACGGCATGACGGCCGATTGGTCACAGCTCCCATACGATTTCCTGGCGAAGATTTCCAATGAGATCATAAACAGGGTTAAAGGGGTAAACCGGGTTGTTTACGACATCAGTTCAAAACCACCCGCAACCATTGAATGGGAATAATATCAGCCTACAAATAAGCAGACCAGAGCCATGAAAGGGAAAGCCAATATTATACCGGTTACCGTGATCTACCTGATCCTGGGTCTTATTGTCCTCAGCGGCCCCGCAATCGGGCAGGGGGAGGTGCGGAAACATACGGTAACCGAGCTTGATAACTATTACAGCCTTTCCCTGAAATATGATATCAGCATTGAGGAACTTAAACTTGCAAATCCAGGCAACCTGAACCCCAGGCCGGGAGATGTGCTTATCATTCCACAGAAAGGAACGATGAAGGTCGCGACTGAACAAGGCGATTGCGCAAAATCTTCCAAAAACAAAAATGATGTTTACCATGTGGCACTTATGATCCCGCTTAACCTGGAACAGCTTGCGGATACCCTCTGGAAAGAAAACCTGGACCCAGCCCGGATCAATGAACTCGCCCCATTCCGGTTCATCCAGTTTTATCACGGATTTATGATGGCGGCCGATTCGCTGCGTAAAAGCGGTCTGCGTGTTGAAATTTCAGTATATGACGTCGATCAGCAGGCTGTAAAAGCCCTTGAAGTGATTAGGGAACCGGAACTAAAAAAGGTGGACATGATCTTCGGGCCTTTCTATAAAAGCACTTTCAGTATTGTGGCCGATTTTGCCCGGGAGAACAGGATCCCTATCATCAATCCATTGACTGTCAGAAATGATATCCTCCAGGGAAATCCCTATGTTTATAAGCTAATCCCTTCAGTTGAGTCGCAGCCAGCCCTGCTTGCCAAACTTGTCAAACGTGATTTCAACGATCATAAAGTAATTTTCTATGTAGCCAATAAATACCAGGGCAGCGAACTGGTTTCACAATATATTGATGCCATCGAAAGTGGCAACACAACGGGCAAGCCAATTGTAACCCTGGTTGATTTTTCTGCTGATAGTATTCAGGGGTTCCGGAGCCTTGCTTCAAAGGTCAAGCCTAACCTTGTCATCATTTATGCCGAGAATGAAGTGCTGCCTGCCGCATTGCTTGGCAAGCTGCACGGGATGAATAAGGATTACAGGATCACTATTATCGGGCTGCCGGAATGGGAGAAATTCACCAATATTGAATCAGCCTACCTGATCGGATTAAATGCGAATATTTTTATGACAGCGTATACCGATTATACTTCCGTTGATGTGAAATCCTTTGTCCTGGCCTACCGTGCAAAATATTTTGATGAGCCGCTCAATTATGCCTTTTCAGGATTCGATGCCGGGTACTTTTTCCTCGGTACCCTTATGAATTATGGAAAAGATTTTGAAAGGTGCCTTGACGAAATCAGAGTCCCGCTGATTCAGAACCAGTTCCATTTTGAAAGAAATGGAGATGACGGCTACGACAACCTGAACTGGAATGTATTGCAATACTTTGATTATACGCTGTTTAAAAAATCTTTATAAACTTCCCATTTTTTCTTTTTTGTTTAAGAATAAGCACTAATTTTGCCCTGTTAATTTTTTAACAATGTTAAATTTTAACAGTACTAATAAATAAACTTTACATCATGAATTTAGAGAAGATAATGAGTGACCTCGAAAAGAAGCACCCGGGTGAAGCTGAATACCTGCAGGCGGTTCGTGAGGTTTTAGAGTCTATCGAAGAGACTGTGAATGAGAATCCCCAGTTTGAAGCTGCCGGGATTATCGACCGGATTGTTGAACCGGATCGTATTCTGACTTTTAAAATCCCGTGGGTTGACGATCAGGGGAAAGTGCATGTTAACCTGGGCTACCGTATCCAGTTTAATAATGCCATTGGTCCATATAAGGGCGGATTAAGGTTCCACCCGAGTGTTAACCTCAGTATTTTAAAATTCCTGGGATTCGAGCAGATCTTCAAAAATGCCCTCACCACTTTACCTATGGGCGGTGGCAAGGGAGGTTCTGATTTTGATGCCAAAGGCAAGTCGGATGCTGAGATCATGCGTTTCTGCCAGTCATTTATGCTGGAATTATGGAAACTCATCGGACCGGAAACCGATGTCCCTGCCGGGGATATTGGTGTTGGAGCAAAACAGATCGGCTTTCTCTATGGGATGTATAAGAAACTCACCAATGAGCATACCGGCGTTTTGACAGGCAAAGGTTTGAACTGGGGCGGCAGCCTAATCCGTCCGGAAGCTACCGGTTTCGGGGCTACCTATTTTGCCCAGGAAATGCTTGCTACCAGGGGTTTGTCGTTTGAAGGAAAAACTGTTTGTATCTCTGGTTTCGGTAACGTGGCCTGGGGCGCTGTCATTAAAGTGAACCAGCTTGGCGGTAAAGTCGTGACCATTTCTGGTCCTGACGGATATATTTATGATCCGGAAGGCATTTCAGGGGAAAAGATAGAATACCTCCTTGAGCTGCGTGCCTCCAACCAGGATATCGTGAAGCCTTTCTCATATGAATTCCCAAGCGCACAATTCCACCAGGGCAAGCACCCGTGGGAAGTTAAATGTGACGTTGCCATGCCTTGCGCAACTCAGAATGAGCTGAACGCTGAGGATGCGAAGAACCTTGTGAAGAATGGCTGTACCTGTGTTGCTGAAGGAGCCAATATGCCTTCTACACCGGAAGCCATTGAGATTTTCCAGGAGCATAAACTCCTCTTCGGACCTGGTAAAGCAGTCAATGCCGGTGGTGTTGCAACTTCAGGCCTTGAAATGTCTCAGAACTCCATGAAACTTGGCTGGCCCAGGGAAGAAGTGGATGCAAGGCTGCACCAGATCATGCGGGATATCCATGCATCCTGTGTGAAGCACGGCACCGAGCCCGATGGATACATCAATTATGTGAAGGGCGCAAACGTGGCCGGCTTCCTGAAAGTTGCCAATGCCATGCTCGACCAGGGTATCATTTAACAAATCCATCATATTTTTACTGGGAGGGCATCTCATCAATTGAGATGCCCTCTTTCTTTTGTATTTTTGGAAGCAACCTTTTGTTGTTTCTGTGTTTATAGTCAAGAGGTTGGTTGATGAAAGAAGATCAGGCACTGATAAAGGACATCCTTAGGAACCGTTCTAAAGCCATTGAGGCTTTGTACGACCGGTATGCGCCTGTATTGCTGAGTCTTTGTTTTCGTTACGCCGGTAACATGCAGGATGCGGAAGATATATTACATGACGGCTTTATAAAGGTCATAAAAGGCCTTGCTGATTTTAAACCCAGGCCCGATAGCTCTCTTCAAGCCTGGATGAAAAGGATCATGATCAATACAGCATTGAATTTCATTCGCGACCATGCCAGGGAAAGGAACCAGGTGGACATCGACAGGTTCCAGGACAGAAAAGACCTGGCCATGGAAGAACAGCAGGATTTTGACCTTGCCCGGTTGCCTGTCACACAGGACCAGGTCCTGCAGATGATTGCAGAGCTTCCGGCAGGTTACCGTACCGTTTTCAACCTCTATGTTTTTGAAGAATACAGTCATAAAGAAATTTGTGAAAAGCTGAACTGTACTGAAAGTACGTCTAAATCCCAACTATCTAAGGCAAGGGCCGTACTCCGCGCCAGGATCAGTGAAACAGTGAATATTTATAATACGAGATATGAAAAGAAATCAGCAGCATCCCTTTGATGACCTTTTAAAGGAAACTTTAAAAGGGCATCAGCTGGTTCCCCGGGAAGAAGCCCGAAAAGCTTTCCTGGATGAAGCCGCGACCATCATGCCTGCCCGCAGGGGCTGGTTCAGGTGGTACTACCTGCCTTTGCTGGTTGTGGTTATTTCCGGCATTGTTGCTTTATTCTTTTTCCCAGGCAGCCAAGAGGAGCAATCCCTCCGAATGCCGGAAAGCCAATCCACATTTATAAACTCTGAATCTTCTTCCAATACAGATATATCATCCCAGGAAACAGTAAAAACAGATCATGATCAATCATCCTCATCATTAAACCTTGAAAACAAGTTATCCAAGCCAGAATCTTCATCGCCAAAATTAAACTTAACCGAAGAACCGGTAGTTCAGTTATCAACCGGAGATATCGTTACAGCTGAACCAGCCGTTTCTGAACCTCCATATATACCGGCAACAACCACATTAGCCGCTGTTCGCCAGGATACTGCGCTGGCAATTACCATACCCGCCGACCCAGATACTATAATTGCACAACCTGCCCCTGTGGCGCAGGCTATGGCAGATACTACGGCTGTTGTACCTGTTGTTATTACAGATATGATGAACAAGCCGGCAGGAACCGGACCGGAGCCGGTATTTACGACAGGAATATATTACCTGCCCGAATACATGTTCAATACTGTGGAAGGAGGGAAGTTCGTCAGCAACTTTGGCCTTGATTTTACCTTCTACAAAGGCAGGACATCGATCCGGACCGGTGCAGGGATTTCCGTCTCAGAGGGCCTGACGGAAAAAGCAGTCGAGTACAATGAATTCCTGGGGACCTATAACAAGCTTGATTCCATTACTTTCATTTACAACGAAACAGCCGGAGATTTTTACGCAAATATCCACACCAGCAGCGAAAATGTCTGGGACAGCCTGTCGCTCTATGATTCTACAGATATCGTCAAAAGGTATACTTACCTGCAGGTACCGCTGGTCCTCGGATTTGATTTCTGGCAGAAAGGCCGGATAACCGTGGGGGTGAGGGTAGGGACCATCATGTCGGTTATGCTGAAATCTAAACAGCTTACGGGCGAATACAGTGCCGGTGCCAACCAGGTCGTTGGGATCAGCCAGCTAAGCCCCGACCAGGTCAGCATGAACTGGCAGGCTGTGGGGGGCATAAATGGGACATTAATGCTGAACAGGCGCTTATACCTGGAAATTGAACCCCAGGCAAAATACTATTACCAGTCGATCTATGAAAAATCGGGATACGAGAAGAAGCCATGGTCGCTTGGTTTGAGAACAGCAATACTCTACAAATTTTGAATTTTGAGTTTTGAATTTTGAATTATGAAAAAGATACTGATACCGATAATATTCCTGCTCTATACCGGCCCGGCCATGTCGCAGGGATGGGTGTTTGTCGAAGGGCTGGTTTTTAGTCTTCAGGACACCATGCCGGTTACAAACCACCCTGTTACCATCATGGCGGATTCGGCTAACGGGGTTGTTTATTACAATGTTGTCCTGACCGATTCATCAGGATACTATTTTGATAATGTTCCTGTTATGACCGGTGATCCGGGTACATTGTACGTCCGGACCATGGATTGCAACAATGAACTTATCCAGGCCTTTTTTATCTATGATTCTGTGAATACCTACTTCAGGCAGGATTTTTTCATCTGTACTGTAAATACTGAATGTGAAGCAAATTTTTCCTATGATTCCTTCCAGTTCACCGATCTGTCGACCGGTAATATTTATTCCTGGCTATGGGATTTCGGGGACGGGACATTTTCGCAGGAACAGCACCCCTATCATTTGTTCCCGGGTCCCGGCACCTACGAAACCTGCCTGGTGATAACGGGGAACAATTGCTCAGATACATACTGCAACACGATCATGATCAGCGACACGGTATATGGTCAGATTTACGGTCAGGTTTTCGCGGGTAATTTTCCTTTACAATACGGAACTGTTTTGCTTTTTGAAATGAACCCCATCAGCGGGTTTATGACCAGGGACGAATCCCAGGTTGATGAGAACGGTATTTATTTCTTCTCTCTTGTTCCCGAAGGGATCTACCTGGTGCAGGCAGTCCCTTTCGATTCCAATGGTTTCCTGCCGACATATTACGGTGATGTGCTTTCCTGGCAGCAGGCAATGCCGGTTGAAATGGTTTTACCCGGACGGCAATTTGATATTAGCCTGGTAACTGCCGGTCCGATGGCCCCCGGTCCAGGATCGGTTTCCGGCCAGATTAATAACGTTAATGTGGAGCGTGCGCCGGTCGATCTTTTCAATATGATGTTGATGGATGAAAACGGCATTGCTATTGGATTTAGCAGCGTCAATAACCAGGGTTATTTTGATTTCGGTGAAATGGGCTTTGGGACTTATTTTTTACGGGCAGAATTATCTGGGGTGGTCAGCGACAACGTCCGGATCGAAATTACGCCGGAGCTTCCCCATGTGGATGTTGTTTTGAATTATTCAGGCACGAGTGTGCTGGGGCTGGAGGAAACTCCCGCTCTTGAAAACGTTTTGTCTGTTTATCCGAATCCTTTTTCCGACAGGTTCACATTATCTTTTAACTATCCGGGTTCTGGAATGATTGAGATATCGATCTGGTCCATGACCGGCCAGAGGGTTTATCTTGAAGTATTGTCGGGAAATGCAGGGCAAAAAACGGTTTCTATTTCATTAAGTGGATATCCGGAAGGGCTTTATACGCTTCGTATGCGCTCTGAAAACGGGATTATTTCTGCAATGAAGATATTAAAGAGCAGGTAATTCTGCCAACCTCACTTTCTCTGCCATTTTTTCCCAATGTGAGCCTTTCCAGTAAACCTTCTTACATTCACGGCATTGGAAAAAATCATGGAATGACTTCCTGGTATTGGGTTTCAGGAGATCCTGAACTGATTGCTCATCAACTTTTTCTATTCTCCCGTTACATGCCAGGCAGCGGGAGAATGGCTGTATCTGTTCTTTCAGGTCAAACCGATTGACGATTTCAGTAAGCTGTTTAGCCGGAATTGTTTCCCTGACAAAATAACCATGCGTTACCCTGCCATTTTTAAGGATGAAAAGATCCCGCGTCAAAATGATCCTTTTTTCGTCCAGGGATATGCGTATGATTTCCGGATCATCCAGGTCATTCCTGTAGTATGTGTCAAATCCCAGCATCCTGAGGTACCGGGCAAGTGTCCCCAGGTGAACGTCCAGGATGAATATCGTGTCACGCAGCGGTTTTGGGCGTAATAATACCAGGGGAGATATATCAATCGCCTCAAACACCGGGTAAACTGAAATGTAATCTTCATTTACCGGATGATAATTAAAGTCAACAGGAATTCCGTTAGCCAGTATCAGATCGACTTCAGTGTGCGGCACTCCCAGTGATTCGATAATATCTTTGATGCTTCTTTTTCCGCCGGTCGGGAAATTGAAAGCTTTTTTTCTCTTTCTGTAATGCAGAAAATCATTAAGCTCTTCATAAAACCTTATGGTAATAGCATCATGCACGTGGCCTGTAATAGCGGTTATCGATATAATCATAAATCATGCTGGGCTTCAATTCGGTCGTTGAAGGCCCTGTTCTCACATAAAAGAACTCTTCATTATTATTTGTCAGATAAGCTGGCTGGTTCGAAGGGCTGACATCGATCCGGAGTATTTTTTTATCCTCGATTATTTCTATGGAACAAATGATGAATTGCATGAAATGAGAGCCAAGCCTCTCATTGACCATCTGCGTTAAATGCAGCAGGGTCCGGTCATCGTTTTCAAATTTGTCAGGTTCAAGGCCGGTGATTTGCTGCTTGTCATCAACTCCGATAAGCAAGATACCGCCCCAGGTGTTCAGAAAGGCTGCCAGGGTTTTTAATGTCGCATGCTCGATTTCACGCCCGAATTTGCTTGTGTGCAGGTTATAACGAAGGGTGGATTTGAATTCGACTTTATCGGATTCACCGGATTTTATAATGTCTTTTGACCGTTTATACAGATCATTGGTGTATTGAAGCGAAACCAGGGGCTTTATGAGCTCTTTCAGGATCCTGAAAGAAATATCGACAGGTATTGTGCTGCCGTCAAGTAACTTCCTGCCGTTAATCTTGACAACACGGCTGTCTTCCCCGGCAAAGACACTGCCGGTGCGGTAACAATCATTGAGTACGGCAATCTCCCCGAAAAACTGGCCGGGCTTTATCAAAGCCAGCAGTTTACCTCCGATCATTGCCCTGAGCATTCCTTTTCTCAATATATAAAAGTGGTGTGCCTTCTCCTCTTCAAGAAAAATATAAGATGTAGCCCTAATCTCTTCTTCTGTGATCAGAGGGCTTAATTTTTCAATTTCATCCTTTGTCAGGGAGTTGAAAAGAGGGATTGAAGATAGGAAATCAAGTAAAGAGTGGTTCATGATTAATGTTTAATGCTTAATGCTTAATTTTTAATGAGTACATTTGACCATCGACTGACGACTGAAGACTGACGACTTAAATTTATGGATTCATTTGTAAAAGTAACACTAAATTCCGGCCGGGAAGGTTCGGTTTTGCGACATCATCCCTGGATTTTTTCCGGCGCTGTCAGGAGCGTGGAGGGAAATCCTACCGACGGGCAAACGGTTGAGGTATTCACCATCGATCGCAAATGGCTGGCGCGGGGAAGCTATTCTTCCAAATCCCAGATCAGGGTAAGGCTGTTAAGCTATGACCTGGATGAACATATCGACAGGGAGTTTTTTCGTGGCATGATTTCGAAGGCAATTGCAGTGAGAAAGAATTCGGAAGGATTTAAAAGCACTACTGCCTGCCGGCTGATCAATGCGGAATCCGATGGTTTACCCGGTATCATAACCGACCGTTATGGCGATTTCCTGGTATGCCAGTTTCTATCGACAGGCGCCGAATTCTGGAAGGAAGATATTGTTGGTTTGCTCGTGGAACTATGGCCATGCAAGGGTATTTATGAAAGATCGGATACCGACAGCAGGCAGAAAGAAGGGCTTCCGCCAAAGTCCGGTGTTCTATACGGAGAAGCCCCTCCGGAACATATCATTATTAAGGAAGGATCAGTCAAGTATAAGGTCGATGTTGTCAAAGGCCATAAGACCGGGTTTTACCTCGACCAGCGTCTCAACAGGGCTATTTTATCGGGGTATGCTAAAGGAAAACAGGTCCTTAATGCATTCTCTTACACAGGAGGTTTTGGCGTTGTTGCCAGCCTTGCAAAAGCCAGCCAGGTGGTCAACGTGGATACATCCCAGGAAACGCTTGATCTAGCTAAAGAAAACTACCTTTTGAATGACCTGGACCTTGACGGTGCGGAATTTATCAAAGAGGATGTTTTTAACCTGCTTCGTACTTACCGTGACAGCAGGAAACAATTCGATCTTATAGTCCTTGATCCGCCGAAATTTGTAGCTTCTGCGAGCCAGATGGATGGCGGCACCAGGGGTTATAAAGACATCAACCTGCTGGCATTTAAATTGTTGCGACCCGGGGGTATCCTTGTTACGTTTTCGTGCTCAGGCTATGTAAAACCCGACCTTTTTCAGAAGATCATTGCTGATGCAGCCCTTGATGCAGGCATAAATGCAAGGATTGAAAAAGTCCTTTTCCAGGCTCCGGATCACCCTCTGCCACTGAATTTTCCTGAAGCCCTCTATCTTAAAGGACTAATCTGTAAAACATTTTAATTGATTACATAAAAAAAGACTGCATCCGGGATCCTTCAGGGTCATGTATACAGTCTGTTAATTGAAGTTTAAAAGTTTTATTTCTTTAAAAGGTCCCTGATTTCGGTCAGCAGCTTTTCTTCATTGCTTGGTTCCGGTGGAGCGGGCTCCGGTTCAGGTTCTTTGGCTTTCATTTGCTGCATTTTGGTAATGGCCCTGATGACCATAAAGATCGAAAATGCGATGATCAGGAAATCAATTATGTTCTGGATGAACATCCCGTAATTCCAGGTCACAGCTGCAACCCCTTCAGATCCTTCTTTTAAGACCGTTTTCAGATCTTTAAAATCGACGTTGCCGAGTAAGAGTCCTAAAGGCGGCATCAGGATATCACTGACGAAGGATGAGACGATTTTTCCAAAAGCGCCACCGATAATTACAGCCACAGCAAGGTCCATCACATTGCCACGCATGGCAAAATCCTTAAAATCTTTTCCGATGCTCATTTTATTTTGGTTTTAGTGAAACAATTTCCGAAGTTAATAAAAAATGATCTGAACTATTACATCCATTTCTTTTTATGGAAATAGATGAGCATAGCAGAAAGTTCATGCCATAAACGCCCGCCACAAATGAAAGTGGGATGAAAATGGTGGTAATGATAGTCAGCAGCTTCATGATCTGGTTCATCTTGAAGCTGTTGTTAGAAAGATAATTCTCCTTGAGTTCTGCACTAAATTCCCTGTATGTATCCATGTAATCAATGACTTGCACCAGGTGGTCGTCGACATCGTCGAAATAGCGGAGGACATCCCTTTGCAGGATTTCAGGCTTAAACCGGTTAAGTTTATTTATAGCTTCCAAAGCCGGTAAAATTAATTTCCTGATCGAAATGATCTCTTTTTTGATCAGGCGGTTCTTTTCGAGTAACTCCTGGCTGGGATTTTCAAATATCCTGTCTTCGAGGTCCTCGAGCTGGTCGCCAATAGTCTCTGCCATAGCATAATAATGGTCTACTATCACATCGATGAGCGAATAGAGCAGGAAGTCAAGGCCTGACTGGCGGATTTTACCTGTTGGATTCTCCATCCTCTCCCTGACCGAATCGAATAAGGGAAAATTGCTTTCATGAAAGGTGACAAGGAAATTTTTGCCGAGCACAAAGCTTACCTGCTCAGTTGTGATCTGGTTGTCCTGGTCAACGGAAAAGGCTTTCATCGTGAGAAACAGAAGATCGTCAAGCAGATCGAACTTTGGCCTGTGCTCGGTATTGACGATGTCTTCCAGTACCAGCATATTTATCCCCAGCGCTTTTCCGACATTTTCGATAACCGTTATGTCATGCAATCCATTGATCTCGATCCATCGGTTAAGGGAATCATCTGCCACACCTGCATTTTCAATCTTTTCGATGGTTTTTTTCCTGATCCCGGCCATATTGTAATCGGTGATGGAAATTGAGATAGTGTCTGTCAGGGTTTTGCCGATATGGACAAGCGATCCGGGAGGAAGACCGGCTTTACCCGATTGCCTCTTCTCCTTTTTTAACTTTTCGTTTCGTATGTTGCGATGATTTTTATTCCGGGTTTTCATGAACCCGAAATTACAAATAATTCAGGATATTATGACCGGTCAGAAATAGTCGTCATCTTTATCTTCATAATAGGGGAGGTCATCAAACTGATCTTCCTCAGTGAGTTCATCATTGAAATCTTCGGCGAAATCCTCGTAATTCTCACCGGGCTCATCAAGCAGAATATCTTCTTTTTCACTAAAATCGTCTATATCAGCTTTATCAAAGTCATCCTCAAAATCAGCTTCATCGGATTCGAGGATATACTCTTCGGTAAGGAAAAGGGCCTGGTCGTAATTCTTGTTTTTCAGTTCTTCAAAAATATCCTGAAAATCCTCATCGCTTTTCACGGTGGGCTTTATCCTTTCCACGTACTTCGTAAGTCCGTTAATGTCGTCATTTTCAAGATAGTTCTTGATATTTTCAAGTTTTTCGAGCTTCTTCTGGTCCATTTTAGTGGTTATTGATTCAAAAGCGGATGCAAATATATTTTTCCTTTATTTATCTTCAACATCATAAAACAAAATTTTATTATTCAGGTTAATAAAAGTACTGTTTCATTTGTTCTGACTGTACCTTTTCAAACCTGATTATGCTTACTTTTGCGCTTTCCTGACACAATATGAGTTTCCTTTATCCAAATATGCTCTGGTGGTTATTCGCCGTTTCGGTACCGCTTATTATCCATCTCTTTAATTTCAGGAAGTTCAGGAAAGTTTATTTTACAAATGTACGCTTCCTTGAAGAGTTAAAACAACAAACACGAAAGCAATCGAAACTCAGGCACCTGCTCGTGATGTTCAGCAGGATGCTGGCTATTGCTTCACTGGTTTTTGCTTTTGCCCAGCCTGTTATCCGGGAGGATAAATCAGTTTCCAGACCGGATGCGGTTAAGCAGGTGAATATTTATATCGATAATTCCTTCAGCATGGAAGCCCTTTCCACTGCAGGCCTGCTCCTGGAATCCGCAAAATTAAAAGCACGTGAGATCACTGCCGCCTACCGCTCTACTGACCTGTTCCGCCTTACCACCAACGATTTTGAAGGCCGGCACCAGCGCTGGGTGAACCAGGAAGAGTTCCTCCAGATGATAGATGAAATTGCTGTAAGCCCTGAAGTAAGGACTATGTCGGAAGTGCTTGACAGGCAGAATGAAAGTTATTTTGACGCGCCCGGACAATCGAAGATCGGCTACCTGGTTTCGGATTTCCAACTTGGAATGGCTGATTTTGGTGCAGTCACCACCGATAGCCTCATGGCTGTGCATCTTGTCCCGATGGAAGCCGTGAAAACCGAAAACCTTTTTATCGACAGTTGCTGGTTTGTATCGCCGGTGCACCAGCTGGACCAGGGTGTCAGACTGCTTGTCAGGATAGTGAACGATTCAGAAGTGAATTTTGAAAAAGTCCCGCTCAAATTATCTGTAAGCGGAAAGCAGAAAGCGATGGCCAGCTTCGATGTCCGGCCCGGTACTTTTATTGATGTTGAGCTTCCTTTTACCAATTATGAAGCCGGGATCCAGGCAGCTACCGTTGAAATAACAGACTACCCCGTAGTTTTCGACGACAGGATGTTCCTGGTGTATAATGTGGCCGGTTCCATACCTGTGCTTGCCATCAATGGCAAGGAAGCAAGCCCTTACCTCAATTCGCTTTACGGATCAGATTCAGCCTTCCGCTTCGTCAATAACCAGCTGAGCAATATCGACTATAACCGCCTCCAGGAATACGAGCTTGTCATCCTGAATGAACTGGATGAGTTGTCTTCCGGATTGATGCAGGAACTTACGACCTACCTCGGGAATGGTGGAACCCTGCTCGTTATTCCATCTTCCGGAATTGATTTTCCTGATTACCAGCAATTTCTGGCTTCCGTTGGTTCAAATTATTACACTGAGAAAATAGCTGAACAAACCCGTGTTTCAGAGATTGACGAACAAAACCCCGTTTTTGAGGAGGTTTTTGAGCGGTCGAAGGAAGGGGGCAGAGATAAGGGAAACACCGACCTGCCTTCGGTACGGGAGTATTATTCTATCTCAGACCTATCTCAGTCGTCGCAGGTTCCTATCATGACGCTGATTAACGGGAAGCCTTTCCTTTCAAGGGAATCTGCCGGACAGGGGCAGGTTTACCTGCTGGCGTCACCGCTTGGCGAGGACTACAGCAATTTTGCCCGGCATGCGCTCTTTGTACCGGCATTGTTCCGGATTGCCCTGCTCAGCGCCGCGTCCGACCCTTTATATTACACCATCGGCCGCGACAGCCGCATTGAACTCAGCCAGGCCTCTGTCACAGGGGATAATGTGCTGAAAATCGCATCTGATTTTGAGGATTTTGAATTCATCCCCGGGATGCAGAACCTTGATAAAAAGATTAACCTCTTCATTTTTAACCAGGTCAGGAAAGCCGGGCATTATAAGCTGATGAAGAACAATGAAGCTATAAAAGGCCTCGGGTTCAATTATAACCGCAGGGAATCTGTCATGAAGTTTGCCGGGAAAACCGAACTGGAAGAGCAAATCGGGCGTTATTCCTTAAGCTCATTCAGGGTTATCGAAGATAAAGGAAAACCCCTGTCAGATACTATTAAAGATATGAACCAGGGTACCACACTTTGGAAGTTATTTATTATTTTAGCCCTGGTTTTTTTAGCGATAGAAGTTGTTCTTCTAAGATTTTGGAGGTCAGTAAAATGAGAATATTGAAGGAGCATTCTGCAGGACTGGTAATTGATATCCAGGAAAGATTATTTCCATTCATTAGCGAAAACGAGGCCCTTACCCGGAATTCCCTGATCCTGGTGCAGGGATTGCAGGTTTTAAGCATTCCGGTTATTGTTACGGAACAATACACCAAAGGCCTCGGACCGACAATCCAGCCACTGAAAGAGGTTTTAAGCGGATTGCAGCCGATGGAGAAGATGGCATTCAGTTGTTGCGACGACCAGCCTTTTATGAAACAACTCGAATCTCTTCATAAGAAATTCATCATCATCACTGGAATTGAATCGCATGTTTGTGTCCTTCAGACTACTATCGATCTGCTGGAAAAGAATTATATCCCGGTGGTCGTCGAAGATTGCGTTTCCTCCCGCCGGTTGAATGATAAAGCCATGGCGATAAACAGGATGAGAAGGATGGGCGCTATTATCACGACCTATGAGTCGGTTTTGTTTGAGTTGCTGCGGTATTCAGGAACGGAAGAGTTCAAGGCTATTTCGAAACTGGTTAAATAATTACAGGATCTGGTAAGATGGACGAAATCAGGGATGAATTAGAAGGTACTGTCGATCAACCGGTTGACCCTGCAGAGTCGCAGGCTGCTTCTCCCGAAACACACCGTACAATCAAGGTATCAGGGCTGTATGAGAACTGGTTCCTGGATTACGCTTCTTATGTGATCCTGGAAAGGGCTGTTCCCGAGGTAACCGACGGACTCAAGCCGGTCCAGAGAAGGATACTCCATTCGATGAAACAGCTGGACGACGGCCGTTTCAACAAGGTAGCCAACATTATCGGCCATACGATGCAGTACCATCCCCATGGTGATGCTTCCATCGGTGATGCGCTGGTTCAGCTCGGCCAGAAAGATCTGCTGATCGAGACCCAGGGAAACTGGGGAAATGTACTTACCGGCGACAGTTCCGCTGCCCCCCGTTATATCGAGGCACGGCTCTCGAAATTTGCACTCGAAGTCGTTTTCAATCCAAAGACTACCCCCTGGAAACAATCGTATGACGGCCGGAATAAAGAGCCTGTTGTGCTTCCCGTCAAGTTTCCGTTGCTGCTGGCCCAGGGCGTGGAAGGGATCGCTGTAGGGCTTGCCTCCAAGATCCTTCCTCATAATTTTCTCGAGCTCATCGACGCTTCCATAAGCATTCTCAGGGAGGAAGATTTTGAGATCTATCCCGACTTTCAGAACGGGGGACTGGTTGATGTTTCAAGGTACAATGACGGCGCCAGGGGCGGAAAAGTAAGGATCAGGGCAAGGATTAAAAAGCTGGATAACAAAACCCTCGTTATCCATGAGATACCTTTCGGGGTGACAACAACGGCGCTTATCGATTCAATCATCCTTGCCAACGACAAGAAAAAGATTAAGATACGAAAGATTGATGACAATACAGCGGCAGAAGCCGAAATCATGGTCCACCTGGTACCGGGGACCTCACCCGACCAGACCCTTGACGCGCTTTACGCCTTCACGCAATGCGAGGTGCCTGTTTCGCCCAATGCCTGCGTCATTATGGATTCCAAGCCCCAGTTCCTGAATGTCAAGGAAATACTGCGGATATCGACCCAAAACACCCTTGACCTGATCCGGCGTGAACTCGAGATCAGGCTGGAAGAGCTCCGGGAACAATGGCATTATGCCAGTCTTGAAAAGATATTTATCGAAAAGAAAATTTACCGTAAAATTGAAGAAAGCACCACCTGGGAAGATGTGCTTGACACGATTGATAAGGGATTGGCACCTTTCACGAAAAAACTGATCCGGGCGGTTACCCAGGATGACCTTGTTCGTCTTACCGAATTAAAGATCAAGAGGATATCAAAATTTGACTCTCAAAAAGCCGATGACCAGATATTGGCCATCGAGCAGGAAATTGATGAAGTGAAGAACCACCTGGACCACCTGATAGATTTTGCGATCCTCTATTTTGAGCAGATCAAAAAGAAATACGGGAAAGGAAAGGACAGAAGGACGGAGATCAGGAGTTTTGATACCATTGAAGCTGCCGCCGTTGCCGCTGCAAGCCAGAAACTTTACTTCAACCGCGAGGAAGGTTTTGCCGGCACATCGTTGAAAAAAGACGAGTATATCTGTGATTGTTCAGATATCGACGATGTTATCCTCTTCCGTGATGACGGCACCTGTCTTGTCAGGAAAGTGGAAAGCAAGTTCTTTACCGGCAAGGACATCGTTCATATAAATGTCTTTAAAAAGAATGATGAACGGACGATCTACAACATGATCTACCGCGACGGCAAAAAAGGCGCCTGTTTTGTTAAAAGGTTTGCCGTTGTTGGGGTTACGCGTGACAAAGAATACGACCTGACGAGGGGCAACCCCGGATCAAAGGTGTTGTATTTTTCTGCCAATCCGAACGGTGAGGCTGAAATGCTGAAGGTTTTCCTCAGACCAAAACCCAGGATGAAAAAGACTTCCTTCGAATTTGATTTCAGCAGTGTTACCATCAAAGGAAGAGGTTCATTCGGGAATACACTGACGAAAAACCCTATCAAGCAGATCATTAAGAAAGAGCACGGCGTTTCTACTCTGGGCGCCCGCGATATCTGGTTCGACGAATCGGTCAAAAGGCTAAGCGCAGAAGAACGGGGCTCCTACCTTGGCGCATTCGAAGGTGACGATAAGATACTTACGATCCAGAAGTCGGGGGTATACAAGCTTTACAATTACGATCTGTCGACACATTTCGATGAGGATATGATCTTCATCCTTAAATTCGATCCCGCAACCATTATTTCGGTCATTTATTACGACGGGAACACGGCAATGCAATACCTGAAAAGGTTTGTCATCGAACCTTCCGACAAGCCCGTCAATTTCCTGAATGACCACAAGGAAACCCGCATGGTTGAGATCAGTCTTGATTGGCTTCCCATGCTGGAGCTTTCCTTCGAAGAGAAAAACGGCAGGAAACGCCCGGATGAAGTGGTTAATGTGGCTGAATTCATTGGCGTGAAGAGCTTCCGTGCCAAAGGCAGGAAACTGTCGGAACATTTACTGGAGAAGATCCAGTGGCTTGATCCGCTGCCCTATGAACTGCCGGAAGAACAGGAAACTGAAGAGGAGCAACAAGGGGAAGAAGCTGTTGAAAATAGCGGGGATGGGACTTTTAACGGATCCGTGCCCGAAGAAGAGGATAAGCAGGTGAACGAAGAAACCCCTTTGGACGATGAAGATATCACCCTTGAAGAACAGAATGGCGATGATGTTGATCCTTCGGGGAAGGAATCGGGAAAGCAGATCAGGCTTGAGTTTGATTGATTCCACCATCCAGGCACCAAGCACCAAATTCCAAGCACCAAATACCAAATAAATTTCAAATTCCAAATTTCAAAAAGCAATACAAAATTTCTAATTTCTAATTTCTAATGCCTTTGAAACCTGATACTAAAATACTTCCCGTAAGCCGGTCCGTTCATTGGATCGGTGTGCTTGATTATGACATTATTACATTTGATGTTGTGATGGAAACCAAATACGGGACTACTTACAATGCTTATTTTATTAATGCTAAGAAGAAGGCTGTTATTGAGACTGTCAAAGAAAAGTTCCATGATACATACATGGGAAAATTAAGGCAGCTGACCGATCCGAAAGAGATCGAATACATCATTGTTAACCATACCGAGCCTGACCATTCCGGGAGCCTGAAACTTTTGCTGAAGGAAGCCCCTAACGCGACCGTAGTGGGTTCCGGCAATGCCATCCGTTACCTGAAAGACATGATCGATTTTGACTTCAGGCACCTGGTGGTCAAAGACGGATTTACCCTCGACCTGGGTGACCGGACATTGAGGTTCAGTGCCCCCAATCTTCACTGGCCTGACACAATGTACACTTATCTTGCAGAAGACAAAGTCCTGTTCACCTGCGATTCTTTCGGCTCGCACTATTGCAATGAGGAAGTTTTTGATGACCTTGTGGGTGATTTTGACGAGGCATTCAAATATTATTTTGATGTCATCCTGAAGCCATTCAGTAAGTTCATGCTGAAAGCCATTGAGAAGATCAGGACACTGGATATCAAAGTGATCGCAACCGGCCATGGGCCTGTTTTACGCACCCACTGGAAAAAATATGTAAGGCTGTCGGAAAAATGGGCAAAAAAGCACCTTGAACTGCCGCAAAAGCATAAAGTCTTTATTCCTTATGTTTCCGCCTACCATCAAACAGGGCTGCTGGCAGAAAAAATAGCGGAAGGTATCCGTATGGCCGGTGATATTGATGTTGAGCTGCTTGATATTGAGCATGCCACAATCGGCGAGCTTGACCAGAAAGTATCGGAAAGTGCGGCTTTAATTGTGGGCAGTACTACCATCAACCAGAATATACTTTTGCCCGTCTACAAGCTTTTCTCGGTGATAAACCCCTTACGCGACAAAGGCAAGCTGGCCGGGGGATTCGGCTCATATGGCTGGTCGGGGGAGAGCAAAGAGCTCATTAAATCAAATATTGAAAACCTGAAGCTGGATTATTTCGGTGAAGGCATCTTCGTGAAATTCACACCCGACAGCAAGGAGCAGCTGCTTGCCGTGAATTATGGCAAAGCCTTTGGAGAAAAGCTGCTGTCACAACAGGCAGAAAAATAATTACCGGAATTTATGGGCAAGCGGGCAATATACCTCCTGGCAATGTTCACCTTCGCGCTTTTAAGCGGGTGCACACTGGAGCAGCGCCTTGCAAAGACATATGTGAAAGCTGGTATGCATGATGATTTTTACCTTTTGAAACCCACCTTCGTTTTTAAGGAAAATTTAAAAGAGTTTGAACTGGAAGGCATTGATACACCGAATGAGATTGCGAAAGACAGCCTTTTAATGGAGAAAAGCCTGTTCCTGAAGAAAGTGATTGATTCGTTGATGATCACTGCCTACACAGACGGCCTGGAGAAAGGATTTAAGAGCTTTGGGGCAAGGGTTCTGCCGGAAAATGCCGTCGATACCCTGATGCATAACGGCGGAAAATCCTATATCCTAAATCTCGCCCAATTCTCACTCGAAGAATATATTCATCCGTACAGGGCTGAAGAGCCGGTTTACGATGAGGTCATCGTCATCGACGGCATCGATCTGAATGCTGTTAATTTCAATGTCTGGCTTGAGTTAGGCCGTTTGAACACCGAAGAAAATAATAAGGTGTTGTTTGTATCGGATTACCTGCTGGATCAAATTGAGGGCACATTGAAGCAAAACCTGATAACTGGTAAACTGAGCTTCGATTTTACGATCGATACCCTTACTGTTTCACAGATGTATGATTTTGCGGGGAAATTCGGTGAAAAGACTGCCGGTTATCTTTATGATTACCTGATGAATGCCTGGGTAGGAGAAAACATGCCTGAGGATTACCCTTATGAAAGGATCTATTACCATTATGACCCGGTAAGAAGGTTCCTTATTCCTGTAGAAGAGGAAAGCCGGATCATGGAGATTGAAGAACAATGATCATTCTTAAGGCTGGAAGAGGATCTTTCCTGCTGACATATTCCTGATATACTGGTCCAGGGCCGGCTGCACCTGCTCCAGTGAATAGGCGCACTGGATCCGGGTTGCAAGGGTCCTTTTAATCAAAAGCTCCTGTAATTGGTCCGAGACTTCTTCGAATTTTCTGTCACCGATTTCAATTTTCCAGTCGCCAAGGTTGAAACCCCTTACAGTTTTTGCCTTAAAAATAATTTCGAGAGGATTGATCAGCCCTATCGCTTTTCCCGAAAGACCGCCATAAATGATCAGTTCAGAGCCCGGCGGCATGGAATTCAGGATCAGCCCTGAGGAATCGCCGGCCACCGCATCAAAGGCTATGGTAGCATTATATTCCCGGGCAACGGCCGTTAATTTGGTTTCAAAATCAACATCGTTCATGTTCAGCACGAATTTTTCCCCTGCATCTTTCAAAGCAGCAATGTGCTCTTCCTTCCTGACCAGGTTAATCACGGGTATCCGCCTGGTCTTAGCCAGGGTTCGGATAAAAATGCCGATCTGTCCGGAAGAGCCGTTCTGGATGATAGCATCCGCTTTTTTTGCAAGCGCCATATTGAATAACGCAAAAGCTGTAAACGGATTGATGCAAAGGGCCGCCGCCTGGTCGTCATCAAGTTCATCCCTGACGATAAGGCAATTCCTGGAGCTGGTCATAAAATATTCTGCCCAGGTGCCATTTTCCATTCCCTGGGAAAAGCAGCTCACCCTTTTGCCAAGCAGAGTAGTTGCTTCCGGATTATTTCCGGTTTCCACAACTGTTCCCGTACACTCAAATCCCATGATCACCGGTACAGGCTTTTTTATATTATACCCACCCCGCATGAACGCAATATCCGACGGGTTGCACGGGGCCGAAGCCACCTTGATCAATACCTGGTCGGAAACCGGCCGGGGAATATCCACATCCTTCACCTGCAGGCTCCTCATAGCCCGGATGACATTGGCATTGTAGTCCGGAAGAACGATTGCTTTCATAAGAGCATAAAGGGTTGGTTAAATTGTTAAATTGTTAAATTGTTAAATTGTTAAACTGTTAAACTGTCCTCCCGTCTTCCCGTCTTCCCGTCTTCCCGTCTTCCCGTCCTCCCGTCTTACCGTCTTACCGTCTTAAAATATTCATATATT
>CAYJNJ010000057.1:0-30117 GCA_964371595.1 uncultured Bacteroidales bacterium
CCGTCTTCCCGTCTTCCCGTCTTCCCGTCTTCCCGTCTTCCCGTCTTCCCGTCTTACAGTCTTATCTTGCCAAACCTCACCTCATTCCAGAATTTTTCCTGCTTGAAGACGGCATTTTTAAACACCCCCTCCTTAAAAAAACCGGCTTTTTCCAGGACCCGCTGCGAAGCCAGGTTATGCTCGTAAACCCCGGCGTGTATCCTGATCACATCGAGGTGGTTGAAGCCGTATTCGCAGGCCAGCTTAAGGGCGATGGTAGCAATGCCTTTGCCCCAGTATTCCTCACCGATGAAGTAACCTACCTCTGCCGATTTCCTGTAAACATCACTCCCTTTCATAAGACCGATGTTGCCGACATATTCACCTTTGTATTCAATGGCAAAAATGGTCGGCGGATGCATCGACAGGCATTTCTCGATAAAATCCTTTGCATTCTTAAGGGTGTAAGGGTAGGGGAAACCATCACGCAAGTTGCGGCTGATATTTTCGTTATTGGCAAGTTCCACCATGCGGGTGCTGTCAGATTCCCTGAATTTCCGCAGTTTGACATCACCGGCCTTCAATTCGAATTGCATCTTGCTGTTTACTTATTCTTTAATAAACTTCCTGCTTTTGATTGTCACCCTGTTTTCATCAATAAACCTCAGGTAATAAACTCCCTGGCTAAGCGCGGCGATCGAAATTTGCTCCACGGCACCGGTAGTTAGGATAATCTTACCGTTTGCATCCACCATTTCGATTGATTCAACATCTGCTGGAAGATTGGCAATATTGATAACATTTTCAGCAGGATTAGGAAACAGCACTATTTTATCAGCATCCGTCTCCTGCTTTTCATTGATGTTAACACCCGTGCACAGGATTTCCAGGTCATCAGCATTAAGCTCACGGTTCCAGTACCTGAATTCATCCATTGCGCCCTTAAAATAGATCGGCGGGTAACCGACCCCTGAATCTTTGCGCCCGAGGCTTCCCTGGCAATCGGTATATACCATGTAGGACCCGTCACCTTCATAGTACCCCTCTTCTTCTACGCAGTCGACGTAAAGACTGATATCATAAGGCCCCCGGATGATCACAATTATATGATACCAGGTATCGGAAGCCAGGACGTTAAAGCAATTCTTGCTGCGCCTGCTGTAAGGGCCATTTCCGGTCCCATCGCCATAGCCACAGGTAATGGCGCCGTCCCATGTTGTGGAAATCCATGCGCCGGTGTGCTTATCCTGGGCATAGTCGGTTGTCAGGATCAGTGTGGTAAATGGCGCAACATCTTCAAATTTGATCCAGAAAGCAAAGGACACCGGCAGTTCAGGTTTTAATATTGGTTTTACAGGGGGAAAGTCCAGGTACTGGTCGATACCGTTGAAATGGATTGCAGATTTCTCTTTCCCGAAAGGGTCCTCGGTGAAGGTGGCGTTTGATATCCCATCCAGATGGTTTTCACTGCTGTCAGCGAAATTCTCGTTAAACTGGTAGTAAACAATTAGCCCTTCTTCAAAATGCTGGGCAAACCCGAAAGAAATGGGCAGTAAGAATAGAAAAATCATCAGAGTTTTCATAAGTTTGGTTTCATAAGATTGGTTAATACTGAATTAACAAGGAAAGATATGAATCATTTAAATATAAATATAAAATGCTTATTAAATTTTTAAATGAAAGATAGATTCGGAGATGGTCTTTAGAGATTTCTCAGTATCTTTACAGAACCAATATCAGCTAATTATGCGATCTATACTTACTGTACTTTTCCTGGCAGGATTCTGTATCCTGAATGCCCAGCACCAGAACATCCTGATCAGCACTTCCGCCTCTCCCAACGAGCCTTCCATCATCATTAACCCTAAAAACACCAACCAGCTCTATGGTGGGGCAAACATTGCCAGTTTTTATTATTCCGACGATGCAGGTTACACCTGGGAGGAAGGGATCCTGACTTCAGAGGAAAACGGCGTCTGGGGCGACCCTGTCCTGATGTGCGATACGGCCGGGGCATTTTATTTCTTCCACCTCTCCAATCCACCGGCCGGCAATTGGATCGACCGCATTGTATGCCAGAAAACGGAGACCTTGGGGGGATCCTGGAACGATGGCTCCTACATGGGGCTTAATGGCACGAAAGCGCAGGATAAGCACTGGGCTGCTGTTGACCAAACTAACAACAATATTTACGTCACCTGGACACAGTTTGACCAGTACGGGACAAGTAACCCCGACATGAAGAGCAATATCATGTTCTCACGGTCGACTGATGCCGGACTGAGCTGGAGCCCTGCACTGCAGATCAATAAAGTTTCAGGCGATTGCGTGGATGATGATAACACTACCGAAGGCGCAGTACCCTGCGTCGGTCCCGACGGCGAGATCTACGTTTCCTGGGCAGGGCCGGCCGGGCTGGTTTTCGACCGCTCAACCGACCAGGGCAACACCTGGCTCACTGAAGATATTTTCGTTTCGGATATCGGTGGCGGCTGGGCCTATGACATCCCCGGCATTTACCGCGCCAATGGCATGCCTGTCACCCTTTGCGACCTCAGCGGGGGCCCGAATCATGGCACCATCTACATTAACTGGTCAGACCAGCGGAACGGCATAGGGGATACCGATGTGTGGCTTAGCAAATCGACTGACGGCGGCGATACCTGGAGCCAGCCGGTCCGTGTTAATGATGATCCTTCCGGCAAACAGCAATTCTTTACCTGGATGGCTATCGACCAGACGAACGGCCACCTCTGGTTTGTTTTCTATGACCGCCGTAATTACGACGACACCAACACGGATGTTTATATGGCCCTTTCTGCAGACGGCGGGGAAACTTTCACCAATTTCCCGGTCAGCGAAAGCCCCTTTGTTCCGAACGGGAACATTTTCTTTGGCGATTACACCAATATCACCGCACATAACGACATTATCCGGCCGATCTGGGCCCGCTGCCATAACAGCCAGATGAGCATCTGGACCGCTATCATCGACCCGACCGTTGTGGGTATCGAAGAAGAGGTCGCTTCGGCAATCCCCTTCAGCCTGGAACAGAGCTACCCGAACCCCTTTGCCGAATCCACACTGATCTCCTTCAAACTGCATAAACTCTCTGCGGTATCCCTTGTAGTTTATGACCAGACAGGCCGACAGGTCGAAGTCATGATCGATTCACAGCAGCTACATCCCGGTAAGTATGCCTACCAGTTCAATACAGCAGGCAAAGGACTGGCCCCGGGGGTGTATTATTTTTCGCTTATTTGCGGGGAACAGGTTCAGCAACAGAAAATTATACTGGCAGGGTAATACCCATTAATGCCGGCTTACTGAACATTCTATTTAATTTTATGTTAAAAGGGGCAAACCACTCAGAAATGTTTTGTTTGTTCTTCATTATTAGTAATTTTGCGCGGCTTTTTAAAAATTACGATGGATTCAACCTTACGCGGAATTATTGAGAAATTCAGGGATTATCTTAACGATATGAACGGCAGGGCCATCATCGACCTTGATGTCATTTCGTCTAAAATAGGCATTCCCAGGGATGAGATCTTAAAATATGTTTCCGGAGAGGCAGAACTGGTGGAAAAAGTACTCGATTTTGAAAGGCACGGGTTTGAAGAGATTTTTAAAATACACGATTTCGAAGGGGTGAATGCAATAGATATTTTGCTGATCGTCAGTAAGGAACTTGCAGAAAAGTATACTGACATTACCCCATCGGTAACTTTTGTTTTAAAACAGCATTTCCCGGAAATATACCAGGAGCATTTTATACAGCGTCGGGATTTTATCTATGAAAAGATTCAAATAAACCTGTCTAAAGGGATAAGCCAGGGTATGTACCGTGACGACCTCAGTACCGAACTGGTTGCCAGGTTATATCTCAGCAGGCTTATTGATCTTCATAACCCTGATTTTTTCCCGGCTGAGAAGTTTTCCTTTGAAACACTTTTCGACGTAATGTTTGAAAACTTTATCCGTGGAATCGCCAAACCGGAAGGGCTGGCATATTTCGAAAAAAAGAAGAAAAAATTCAACTTCGGGGAATAAAGATTGTCTTTAGGGTTATGATACAATTTATTAAGCCGGAATGGGTTTCAATAAGAGATTTAAAAATTAGTGGAAATGATATCCAGAATATTTAAAGCCGCAATGATTATTACAGCGGTGCTGTTCGTTTCAGGCGCAGCTTTTCCGCAGGCACTTTCTTTGAGCCTGAAGGAGGCACAGGACTTCGCCGTAAAGAACAGCTACAGCGTCAGAAATGCACAGTTTGACCTCGCCATCGCCCAGAAAAAAGTCAAGGAGAACTTATCATACGGGTTTCCTCAAATAGATGGGAGTGTGGATTACAGTTATTATATTGCCCTTCCTACTTCACTTATCCCTGCTGAATTTACCGGGGATACTGTGAATGAGTTCAGCGAAATACAGTTCGGCACAAAAAATAACCTGACCGGTGGGATCACATTAAACCAGCTTATTTTCGACGGGCGGTATTTTATCGGCCTCGAATATGCCAGGATCTATGAGCAGGTGTCGATGGAAAGCCTCGAAAAATCAGAGGAAGAAGTCAAGGAATCCGTTACCCAGACGTATTACAATATCCTTGTAGGCCAGGAAGCAATCAAAATTCTCGATTCAACACTCGTCATCCTTGAAAAGACCCGCTTTGAAACGGGGCAAATGGTCGCTGAAGGTTTCATGGAAAAAACGGATTACGACCAGCTTACGCTAACTGTAGCCGATATCCGGAATTCGGTCAATTCACTGCAACGCCAGAATGAGATAGGGTATAAACTGCTCAATTACCAGCTCGGTATTGATCTTGACTCCCTGGTCATACTCACGGAAACCCTGGATGCCCTGATCGAACAGGCCAGCGCCAGCGCCCTGCTGGATCAGCAGTTCATCCTCGAGAACCATGTCGATTACCGCCTGATCTCAAGCCAGGAAGAAATGAAAATGTTAGGATTGAGGAATGAAAAAGCAGCCTATTACCCGACCCTTAATGGTTTTCTGTTCATTCAGGAAAATGCGCAGCGTAATGAATTTGACTTTACTGACCCTGACCAGCCCTGGTTTATGACTTCTGCAACAGGGGTATCTATGAAAGTGCCCATCTGGTCGAGCGGAATGCGTAGAAGCCGTGTAAGCCAGGCTAAAATCGACCTTGATAAGATCAGGAATACCAAAGACCAGGTTTCTGAAGGGCTTCAGCTATCCATTACGCGGTCAAGGTCGGAATTTAAAACCGCCCTTGAAAATTACATGAGGGAAAAGGAAAATGTAAGCCTCTCACTGGAGATTTATAAGAAAACACTTACCAAATATAATGAAGGCTTATCTTCAAGCGTTGAACTTACTCAGCAGCATAACCAGTTCTTTAATTCGGAAAGAAGTTATTTCCAGACGGTGCTGACTTTGCTTTCCGCAAAGAACAAGCTGGATAAAGATTTAGGAAATTATTGATCAACAATATAACAATATAAGTACAATGAAATACGGGGTTATAGCCATATTATTAATTTTCCTGGCATCCTGCAGCAGCCCGGAAACGGAAAAATCCATCAGGGACCAGATTGCAAAAAATAAGAAAGAGATCAGTTCGCTGGAGCAACAAACAGCAGTGCTGGAGAAAAAACTTGCCGGGATTGACCCGGATGGTGATAAGAACAAGCAGCAGATCCCTGTGACTATTACAGAGGTCACGACCGGGAAGTTCAACCATTATATCGAGGTTAGCGGAACTGCGGAAGCTGTCAGGGAAGCCTATATCTCACCGGAAATCGGTGGCCAGATCAGGGAGATCTATGTCCAGGAAGGTGATTACGTTGAAAGAGGGAAAGTGCTGGCAAAGCTGAATACCGAAATGACAGAAAGCAGTATCGCCGACCTCCAGGCCTCCCTCGACCTTGCTGTAGTCGTGTACGAAAAGCAAAAAAGGCTGTGGGACCAGGGAATTGGTTCTGAGATCCAGTACCTGAACGCGAAAAACACAAAGGAATCGCTGGAGCAAAAAATGGTTACCCTCAAAGCCCAGCTCGAAATGGCCATATTAAAATCCCCGGTGAATGGTATTGTAGATGAAATCTTTCAGAAGAGGGGCGAATTGGCGTCGCCCGGGATGCGGATGATGCAGGTCGTGAACCTAGATGAGCTCTTTATAAATGCCGATGTTTCCGAAACATATCTTTCTCAAATCAACGAAGGAGATATGGTCAGCCTTGAATTCCCCGTTTACCCGGACATGAAAATAGATGCGCCTGTTTTCCGTAAGGGAAATGTCATCAATCCCGGCAACAGGACTTTTACCATCCAGATGAAACTGAAAAATCCGGATAAGTCACTTAAGCCAAATATCCTGTCAGTTATCCATATCAATGATTTTTCTTCAGATTCTGCCATGGTGATCCCTTCGGTCCTGATCAAGCAGGATATTACCGGTTCATATATTTATACTATTGAAGATAATGCCGGCAATATGGTCGCGAAAAAGGTCTATGTGACCACCGGCCAGACCTATGAAGATAAAACCATGGTACTGACCGGTATCTATCCCGGACAGAAGATCATCGACCAGGGATACAACATGGTGTCCGACGGATCAGAAGTCATTGTAAAATCCAATGATGCTTCCTAAGCAGAAACGGATCTTTTTAGCCGGCTTTATCCCGGTATCACTGTTTATTGCCGGGGTCATAACACCGGCCGGAACACTGGAGGCGCAGAATACCACCAGGGTCATTATTGAACACGCAGACCTTTTAAAAATAGCCAATGAAAAAGGGAACAATGTCTCGGTCCTCATTGGCAACGCCATCCTCCGGCAGGACAGCACCTGGTTTTACTGCGATACGGCCTATAAATATGAGAATAACAACGTTAGGGCCGTTGGCAACATCCATATCAGCTACAGCGATTCCGTCCACCTTTATGGAGATTTCCTGAACTACAACGGCAATTCCAGGATTGCCGTCCTCGATTCCAATGTGAAGCTGGTAGACAAAAGGGCCACCTTATACACCGACCACCTTGAATACAACCGGAACCTGAACAGCGCTTATTATAACACCGGGGGAAGGATCGTGGATGATGAGAATGTGCTCACAAGCATCAAAGGATGGTATCTGACGGCCGCCCATGAATTCCTTTTCAGCGATTCGGTCGTCGGCGTAAGCCCGGATTATACTATGTACTCCGATACGTTGCGCTACAATACCGAAACGGAGGTCGTTTTCATTGAAGGGCCGGCAAACCTTTACGGTAAAGATGACCATATTTATTCCGAAAAAGGCTGGTACGATACCCGGAATAACCGTGCCGAGCTAAGCAGGAATAACACCATCGAGCACATGGAGCAGATCCTCAAAGGCGATTGGATCTATTATGACCAGGAAAAGGAATATGGCAAGGCAGTCGGAAATGTATGGATGAAGGATACTGCCCAGAACCTGATTTTGGAAGGCGGGATAGGGGAGTTCTACCGCACCGGGAAATTCTCTTATGTTACCGATTCGGCAAGGGCTATCCTGCTGGACACTTACGATTCACTTTACCTGCATGCCGACAGCTTCATCCTTGAGCTTGATTCGGCAAATGAAGCCAGGAGGTTATTTGCTTATCATAAATTGAAATTTTATAAAGATGACCTTCAGGGAATGTGCGATTCTCTGGTCTACCGGGTGCAGGATTCGGTGATCGCCCTGTTGAAAAACCCTGTCATCTGGTCGGATGAGAACCAGCTTACGGCCGATTCCATGTGGATGCATATCAGTGAGAACCGCATCGATTCGATGGTGCTTTTTAATATGGCTTTTATCATTTCACGCGATAGTACCGAAACCTACAACCAGATAAGGGGAAAGCAGATGAGGGCCTATTTCAGGGATAACCAGCTTTATAGCATCAGGGTGCTGGGTAATGCCGAGACAATCTATTACATCAGGGAGGAAAACCTTGAGCTGATCGGCATCAATAAATCGATTGCGAGCAATATGGCCATCCTTCTGGAGAACAGGAAAGTGAAGGAGATCAACTATCTTTCAAAGCCGGAGGCTGTATTGTATCCGGTCAAGGACCTGCCTGTGGAAGATCAGTTCCTGAAGGATTTCATATGGATAACAGGGCAGCGCCCTGCCAATAAAAACGATATTTTTATCTGGAAAGAAGAACCCGGACCGGGCTCAGAAAACTGAAACCCTGACGTAACGTTTCGGGTTCAGGCGGATATCCTCGAGGAGGAGATTAAGTTCCGTAGCCGATTTTTCAAGCTGGTTGTAAAGCTCATTATCCTGGATCAGCATACCCAGTGTCCCTTCGCCTTTTTCAATTCTCGACATGACCAGCGAAAAGTCGCCTACAGTCTTATCCAGGTTGGTCAGGATCCCTGAAATATTGGCCTGCGCGAGTGTATCGCTGAGGTTGGCCAGGTTGCCTAATATCCTGCTGATCTCATCGCTGTTGTTGTTGAGGTTACGGGTGATCATGTCGATATTGTAAAGGATGCTGGCGAGCCGCCCGGATTCCGTATAAACCAGCGTATCCAGGTTGTGCGTCGTGTTTTCCAGGTTGCTCATGGTGGCACGGATACTTTTGATGCTCGCTGTAAGGTCCTCACGGATATCCTTGTTAAACACCCCTTTAATGGCAGTCACCATGGTATCGAGGGAGGAAAGCAGGTCTTCTGCTTTGAGCTTCAGGGGAAGGATCTGCTGGTTTACGGCATCTTTCAGTGAAGTTTCGATTTCGGTATGCAGCGTATCACCGCTTTCAACGAACCTCGGGCTGCTTCCGAGCAGGATCTCGATCGCTTTGGAGCCCATCAGGTCTTCACTGAAAATACGGGCTGTGGAATTGGCAGGAATGGGGAAATCGTCAGTGAACACAAGCTGTACAATGATGTCACCGGTCATTTTCGGGTCGAAAAAAACTTTGCCGACCTGGCCAACTTTCACACCATTGATATAAATCGGATTGGAGGGCTTAAGCCCGTTCACATGCTTATATACAGCAACAACCAATCTTTCTTTATAAAAGATGTTCTTATTTTTCAGAAAACTAAAGCCCCAGATAAGGCCTGCCGTTGCCAGAACAAAAAGAAAACCGATCTTGAATTCTCTTGATAGTTTCAAATCGCTAAACTTCATAGTTATAACAAATATAATTACTTTTTAGTCAGTTCAAGGGCTTTCTCCAAAGAAATGCGCTTCTCCTCCTCAAAGCAAATGATGAATGCATCTTTATATTTCTTTGTGTCCCTGACGAATTTCTGGTGCTTTACCGCTTCATCATAATTCCTGAAATTCCCGGTAGAGTATTTATACCATCCGTCCTGCCTGTATTCCCTGATGTCGGGCATATCTTTGTACTTTTTGGTATCAAAGACCATTTTCTTTTTGGAAGATGTGAACTGTACCCTGAAAAAAACATCAGGGGGCTTGACGACGACAGGCTCTTTAACATAATCCTTCACGACCTGCTGCGCCTTATTGTCATTGCGTTCCATCTCTTCTTTATAGAATTTGAAGGACCGGTAAATGGCGGAAGCGATATATGCCTGCCCGTCGGCCGACATCAGGAATTTCTCGTCTGCAGCATTGGAGATAAATCCCGTTTCAACCAATACACCCGGCATGGTAGTACGGTAAAGCACGAGGAATCCCGCCTGGAAAACGCCCCTGTCTTTCCTGCCCACTCTTTCCCTGAACTGGCGCTGGATTTCATCGGCAAGCGTCGTGCTCTGCTCCAGGAATGCGTTCTGGAACATGGTCAGCGTAATGTAATCCTCATCCTGGTTGGGATCAAAGCCTTCATACATGTCGGCGAAATTGTCCTCGTTCAGGATGGCGGCATTTTCAAGCTTGGCTACCTCGAGGTTGGCCGCGCTCTTGTGCAAGCCCATTACATAAGTCTCCGTTCCGCTGGCGGCCGTGCTTTTCGACGCATTGCAATGGATGGAAATGAACAGGCTGGCTTTGCTGTCGTTGGCAATTTTCGCCCTTTTGTGCAATTCAACAAAGACATCTGTTTTTCTTGTGTAGATAACTTCAACATCTGGCAGGTATTTTGCTATATATTCACCGGTTTTCAGTGCGATGGCAAGGGCGATGTCTTTTTCCCGGGAGTGGGCCCCCAGGGCGCCCGGATCTTTGCCCCCGTGCCCTGCATCGATAACCACGCGGTTGACATGGTACTGCGACCAGCCCGGCAATGCCAGGGCAAAGGCCAGCGCCAGGGTGCTAAAAATATATCGGCATCGGTTCACCTGTATGATTGTTTAAATATCTTTGAAATGAAAACGGGATTACACCTGCAATAATTGTAAAAATAGCCGTTATAGTACAAATTTAGAGGGATAATTTATTGGGAGTTCCACATTGTCTATTAAATTATTAACAGCATACGTGTTAAATCGGATCCTCCTCCTGGTGATCATTTGCGCGCTGGCAGTTTTTTCGACTGCCGGCAGCCTGCCAACCCCTGTTGCCGATACCCCCCTCCTTCAGCCGGTTTCCGACACCCTCGTCCTACCGCTTCCTGATACCCTCGTTCCGGTGGTTTCCGATTCTATTGCCATCGACAGCCTTAGCGGGAAGGTGTCAGAAGAAGCCCTGGAAGCTAAAGTGGATTATAAATCAAACGACTCCCAGCGGATAGACCTGGTCAATAAAAAAGTCTTCCTTTATGGCCAGGCTGAGATCAATTACCAGGATATTAACCTGAAAGCCGATTATATCGAGATCGATTTTCAGAAGAAGGAAGTTCATGCTACCGGTCTGCCTGATTCAACGGGTAAAATGGCCGGCACCCCTGTATTCACCCAGGCGGGGCAGACCTTTAAGTCGAAGGAAATGAGGTATAATTTTAAGACTAAGAAAGGCCTGATTCACAATGTTATCACTGAGGACGGGAGCGGTTTCCTGCATGGGGAGACAGTTAAGAAAATGGATAATAATGTCGCCAACATTTCAGGAGGGGATTATACAACTTGTAACAATGAGGATCATCCGCATTTTAAGTTTAGGTACAACCGCTCGATGGTGATCCCGAATAAAAGGATCGTGACCGGGCCCGCTTATCTTGTCGTGGAAGATGTCCCTACACCGCTGGCAATCCCGTTCGGCTGGTTTCCGAACAAGCAGGGGCAGAGGTCGGGGGTCATCCTTCCAACCTACGGGGAATCGAAAGAAAGGGGTTTCTACTTTGAAGGCCTGGGGTACTACCAGTATATCAATGACCACCTCGATTTCAAAATCCAGGCGGATATTTTTACGCTTGGCAGTTGGGCTGTCAGGCCAAGTTTCCGCTACAAAACGCGTTACAAATACCAGGGTTCTGCGAATTTTACCTATGCAATCAACGTGACAGGCGTAAAGGAGACCCCTGACTACAGTAAAAAGAAAGATTTCAAGATCCAGTGGAGCCACCGGCAAGACCCGAAAGCCCGGCCGAAGAGCACCTTCAGTGCCGATGTGAATATCATGTCGTCGACGGTTAACAGGTATAATCCCGCGACTACCCAGGATTATCTTTCCAATACCTTCAGATCAAGCATAGCATACCAGACCAGCTTCGCCAACAGGTATTTCCTCACGATCAACGCCGCCCACGACCAGAATACAAATACCAAGATTGTCAACGTGACACTGCCCGAAATCAGTTTTTCCATCAACCGGTTCAACCCGTTCCAGTCAAAGAAAAAAGTAGGCCCGAACAAGTGGTATCACAATATTACGATGAGCTATAACCTCAATTCAAAAAATACCGTTACCGCCCCCGATTCAGTGATCTTAACCTCAGCCGCCCTCGACCTGATGAAGAACGGTATCAAACACGCAGCACCTATTTCAAGCTCGGTAAAATTGCTGAAATACTTTAACTGGACCAATTCAATCAGCCTGAACGACAGAATGTATTTTGAATCTTACCGTAAGTATTATTCGAGTGATACGATCTTCGACGGGAACGACACTATTGTCGGGTATGTCGTAAAAGATACCATCAATGGCTTCAATAATATTTTCGATTACAGTTTTTCATCGTCTGTAAGTACAAAAATATACGGGATGCTGCAGTTCGGGAAGAATTTCCCTGTTAACGCCATCCGTCATGTATTTACCCCTTCAGTTTCATTTTCATACCGTCCCGATTTCAGCAGTGACTACTGGGGCTATTATGATACTTACCTGGATGATGAAGGAAAAGAGGTGAAATATTCGAAATTTGAAGGGGCGATTTACGGATCACCTTCATCGGGAAAATCGGGCCTGATCAGCTTCGGCTTTGCCAATAATCTTGAAATGAAGGTCAGATCGAGAAAAGATACGATCACCGGCCTGAAAAAAATGTCACTTATCGACAATTTCTCCATCAATTTTTCCTATGATATGGCTAAGGATTCGCTGAACTGGTCGGCACTCTCATTATCGGGCCGGACAAGGCTTTTCAAGAATCTGGACCTCAGCTACCGCAGTTCGCTGGATCCCTATATCCTTGATTCTTCAGGGACAAGGAACCTGAAACAAACGGAATGGTCGGTAAACAAGCGGCTTTTCAGGCTGGAGCAGACTAACTGGGCGGTCAGTCTGAACTGGCGGATAAATTCAAAAGATATCGGTAAAAACAAAGATACCAAGGAAGCAACATCAACTCCCACTTTGGGAAATCCCCTGGACGTTAAAGAGGGCATTGCTCCGGAAGATGAAGCTGAACTTGAGGAAATCGAGCTGAACCCTGATCAGTATATCGACTGGGAAATACCCTGGGACCTCAATATCAGTTATTCATTCAATTATAATGTGGTCCGGAATTATGAGGATTATGTGCTCGACCGCCAGGAAAAGGTGATCCAGACGCTGGGAATGTCGGGCAATGTAAGCATCACGCCAAAATGGAAGATCGGCTTTATGACCGGCTGGGACTTTGAAGCATCTGACCTTTCCTATACCTCCATCAGTATTTACCGCGACCTGCACTGCTGGGAAATGCGGTTTAACTGGATCCCGACAGGATATCAGCAAAGCTGGAATTTCACCATCAACGCAAAAGCCTCGCTGCTGCAGGACCTTAAGCTGAACAAGAAAAAGGATTTCAGGGATAATTTCTGATTCCCCTCAAATCTATACATTTGCTAAAAATAATTTATCATCATGAAGAAGATCATACACACCCCGGAGGCGCCGCAAGCAGTAGGGCCTTACAGCCAGGCCGTGGAAGCCAATGGCGTGCTTTTCATTTCAGGCCAGATACCTATCGATCCCGCGATCGGAAAGATTATCAATGGCGGCATTAAGGAACAAACCGAGCAGGTCATGAAAAATATCGGGAAAATACTGGAAGCGGCCGGCTATACATATGCTGATGTCGTTAAATCCACCTGCCTGCTCAACGATATGGATAATTTCACCGCTATGAACGAGGTGTATGCAAGGTATTATCCTGAAAACCCGCCGGCAAGGGCGGCATACGGGGTAGTGAGGTTACCGCTGGGAGCGCTGGTGGAGATAGAAACCATTGCGATAAACATTAAACATTAAACATTAAACATTGAGTCCACTCCGAAAAGCCTTTTTAGCCACAAAATCACCAAAACACGAAAAGTCACAAAATGCTATACCATTGATAACAAATTTTTTGTGTGATTTAGTGTTTTTGTGCTTTGGTGGCATCTTTCAGAAATTTACCTTTTCGGAGTGGGCTCAACATTAACATTAAAACCCATGATAAGAGTTCTAATATTCCTGGCCGCCTTTTTATCATTTCACAGCTCTTATGCTGATGAAGGAATGTGGATCCCCAGCCTTATCGGTCAGCAGAAGCTGGACGAAATGCGGAAAAAAGGACTGAAATTGACCGCTGAAGAAATATACAGCATCAACCAGGCCAGTTTGAAAGACGCCATCGTCTTGTTTGGAAGGGGCTGCACCGGCGCTATCGTTTCGGATGAAGGGCTGCTGCTCACCAACCATCACTGCGGTTTTGGGAGCATACAGAAGCATAGCGCCATCGAGCACGACTACCTTACCGATGGCTTCTGGGCTATGAGCAGGGAAGAGGAACTTGCCAATCCCGGTCTGACAGTCACCCTGCTGATCAGGATGGAAGATGTAACGGAGAAAATAATGGCTGCATTAAAGGAGGGAATGACCGAAGCAGAACGCCGGCAGGTGATTGATGATGCGGCTAAATCCATTGTTGCCGAAGCTGTTAAAGATACCCATTACCAGGCTGAAGTAGAGCCTCTGTTTAACGGCAACCAGTTCTTTCTGTATGTTACCGAGGTTTTTAAAGATGTCCGCCTTGTCGGGGCGCCACCATCAGCCATCGGTAATTTCGGCGGGGATACCGATAACTGGATGTGGCCGCGCCATACAGGGGATTTCAGCGTTTTCAGGATCTATGCCGACAGTAATAACCTCCCGGCAGAATATGCAAAAAGCAATCTGCCTTACAAGCCCAAAAAATCGCTGGATGTTTCAATGAAAGGGGTGGATAAGGGCGATTTCACAATGGTTTACGGCTACCCGGCCTACACACGCCAGTACCTGCCCTCCTGCATGGTGGAGCTGGTTGCAGAAGAATCCAACCCCGGAAAGATTGCCATCCGCAGGTTGAAGCTCGATGTGATGGGCAGCGCCATGGCAGCCGATCCGAAAGTGAGGATACAATATGCATCGAAATATGCCGGTGTGGCGAATGCCTGGAAAAAATGGATGGGCGAAAGCAAAGGACTCGAGCGCTTCGATGCTGTCGATAAGAAACTGGCATTTGAAAAGGAATTCCAGGCCTGGGCCGAACGTGAAAATAAGGCCGGCGCTGCAATACTCCCCGAATATTGTCAGCTTGTAGAAGAAATGAAGCCTTTCCAGCTCTGGGTCGACCAGTTCTTGGAAGGCCCCTGGAGCCTCGATATTATCCGCCTTGCAGCCGGGTACAGGAACCTGGTCAATTTGGAAAAGCCATCAGACGAAGATGTTAAGAAGGAAGCAGACAGGCTGAAAGCTGCAATACCCGGTTTCTTCAAAGATTATGACCAGTCTGCCGATAAGCAACTTTTTATTGCCATCCTGGACCATTTCCGCCGGCATGTCAGCCCGGAAGAACTGCCCGGCCTTTACCACGAAATCGATAAGAAATTCCATGGAGATATCATCGCTTATGCCGATTGGGTCTACGAAGAATCGGTCTTTACTTCGCAAGACCGCATCAACGGATTTATGGAGGATTATTCAGCTAAAAAAGCCAAAAAACTGGCTGCAGATCCGGTTTATCATGCAATGATGAGCTTTAATAAAAAGTACAAGTCGAATTATGCTGGTCCCTACCAGGCGCTGATGACTGCCCAGGATAGCCTGCAACGCGTTTATATGAAGGCTGTTATGGATATGCAGGATGACAGGGTGCTTTTTGCTGATGCCAACTTCACGCTAAGGATATCCTATGGTGTCGTTAAGGATTATTATCCGCAGGATGGGGTTTATTATGATTACCAGACAAGCCTGGAGGGGATTATGGAGAAGGACAACCCGGAGATCTATGATTACCGGGTCCCGGAAAGATTGAAAGAGCTTTATGAGGCCCGTGATTACGGCCCATACGGGGATGATGGCGTGATGAATGTCTGCTTTACGGCTGCCAATCACACCACCGGCGGAAACTCCGGGAGCCCGGTGCTGAACGCCGATGGTGAGCTGATCGGCCTGAATTTCGACCGAAACTGGGAAGGCACCATGAGCGACATCATGTATGATCCCGATATGTGCCGGAATATTGTCCTGGATATACGCTATTGCCTGTTTATCATTGACAAGTATGCAGGAGCAGGCCACGTGGTGAAAGAGATGAAACTTGTGGAATAATTAGGAATTAGGAATTTGGAATTTGGAATTAGGATGAGAGTATTTATTATAACCGGGTTTGCTCTTATTCTTATGATGAATATTTCAGCGCAGGATCCGATTCAATCAATTCACCAGGAGCAGCAATCCTATTACCGGCAGTTTGGTGATCGGTCCCGTTCATTTTACGATTCGTTGAACGGATACACTGAGAAAATGCAAATTTCGACGCGGTCGGATTGCCAGCTACAGCGTATCGTTTTCGGCTTCCACCCGTACTGGGCCGGTTACGATTACCTGAACTACCGTTGGAACCTCATTTCCGACCTGTGTTATTTTTCTTACGAAGTCAATCCTGCCGATGGGGAACCGGTGACATTCCACGACTGGCTCACCGATCCGGTCATCGATTCAGCTCAGGCCCATGGGGTAAGGGTACACCTTTGTGCAACGATTTTTTCGGGGCATACGGCTTTCTTTACTAATCCCGCCGCAAGGCAAAACCTGGTAAAGAACCTGGTGTCGCTGGTATTGCAGCGTAATGCCGACGGGATCAATATGGATATCGAAACAATGCCTTCCTCCGTCAGCGACAGTGTGACTGTTTTTATGCAGGAACTTTCTGAAGAGCTTAAATCCGTCGTGCCGGGCGCTATTGTCAGCATTGACCTGCCGGCGGTAAACTGGGATAACGATTTCCAGGTTGCCGGTTTGAACAATTGGGTCGACTGGTTTTTCGTGATGGGGTATGATTATTACTGGAATGGCAGTTCGCAGGCAGGCCCGGTTTCACCTTTGTATTCAATGACCCCGGGATACGATTTCAGTCTTTCCAGGACGATTTCAGCCTATGAAAAAGAAGGGCTGGATCCGGGGAAATTTATCCTCGGAATTCCTTATTACGGGCGGCAATGGAAAACTGAATCAGGCAGCATTCCCTCGCCCATAATGGCAAACGGCACCGCGCTGGCTTATACAGTCGTCCGCAATAATGAAGGCACTTATAAACCGGAAAACTATACATGGGAGCCGAACAGCCTGTCGTCGTGCTATATTTTTTTCCAGAACGATAGCTGGTACCAGTGTTTCATAGGCCTTGACAGGGATCTACGGAAGAAATACGACATCGCAAATTACCGCGGCCTTGCTGGCATAGGTATCTGGGCGCTGGGCTATGATGACGGCTACCCGGAGCTCTGGCAGGCCATTTCGGATAAATTCACCGATTGCTATATCCCGTTAACCTATGATACCCTCTATGATTCTGGCGGCCCTAGCTGGAATTACTATGCCGGAGAGGAATATATCATGACTATCGACCATGGTTTTAATGATAAGCGCTATCTCAGTTTTTCAGCATTCAACCTGGAAGATGGCTATGATTCCCTCTGGCTTTATGCAGGTCCCGATACTACATTTCCATTCCAGGGCGGATTTTCAGGGCAGGCAGATCCCATAACTTATACTTCGGAAAATGGGGCATTTACTATACGGTTCAGGTCAGATGGTTTACAAAATGCTTTAGGATGGCGGGCGGTATTTCATGATGGATCGCTTGGGGTAATTGACCAGGGAAATGAAAATGATTTTATAATCTATCCTAATCCTGCAGGGGATTTTATTACGTTTGAATTGCCTGATGATGAAATGTTTGAGCATTGCATCGTCGTTGATGTTACAGGAATAGTTGTTCTTTCTTTTGAGTCCAGTTTGAAATCGTATAAACCCGGCAAAATCAGGCTTGATATTTCAATCCTACCGGATGGGGTATATTCAATAATTGTAACCGATGAATCCGGGGATTGCTGGACCGCACAGGTTGTAAAGGTGAATTAATGAGCAAATGTCATTCCTCAGAAAAGTCAAACATTGTCATTCCGAGTTAATAGACTTTTACAAACTCCACAATATGAGATGACAAGAATTCCGGAGGAATTCCATATTTATAGAGGGGATTGCAATAAGATATTATTTTCCCCTCCCGTGATAATTTCAATTTATTAGATAAAATTGGCATGGGAGGGGATTAAGGGGAGGGTGAAGATTCATTTTTCATTGAGCATTAAACATTAAGCATTTAACATTTCATTGGACATGTAAAAGATAAAACTTGCCAAAATTTGTTCAATGTTCAAAGTTCAACATTAAACCGTCCATGAATATAACCCTCCCTAAATCCCTCCCTATGAAGGTTTACCGTATTAAAATAACATAATTAAAGGGAGGGACTTGTGTTTTATTTCCCTCGTACTTGCTACAAATATGTCTCTCCGCTGGAGAGAATTTGAGCTCTTGCCGGCTACAAAACTTTGCGTTCTTATTATTCCTTTGCACTCCTTTGCGTGAAATATAAGGCCGGTAAGAAAAAGATTGTGGGAACTAGCCTTCTATTTCTTCAGATAATTTTTTAAATCCCTGTAATAATTCTCATGTGTGCCGAGCATAATCAACTCAAGCTTTTCAGAAGTATATGCATATGCAAGCAGGAACAAATTATGATCAATCTTGAATTTATAAATAAAGACCATTTTAAGTTCTCCCATCTTTTGATCACCTATGGAAGGGTTATTCAAAATCTTCCTGACAGCTTCATCAAGTTGTGCTTTTTGCAATCTGGAGAGTTTCTTGACTTTACGTTCAAATATTCGTGACTGGATTATTTTCATTAGGGTTCGTTCATTTGGTATTCAGAAAATTCTCCTGATTGAATTTCATCAAGACCTAATAAAATTTCTCTGATGAGATGATAAGGCAGATCTGGATTTTCTTCTGCCAATCTGCCTATTTTGGCCCAATATTCAATTTGTCCTGTTAAAGAACGGTTTTCGGCTTTGCTTACTTTCCTGGCCAGGTTAAGTAAGTCATCTGATATTCTGACTGCTGAAGGCATAATGTTATAATTTGCTACAAAAATAGTGCATAAAGTTGCATAAAGCTATTATAATTTATTGTTAACTTTTTCACAATTAATCCTCCCTTTAATTATTGTTCGTAAATTTGCCCCCCACATTACTTTGCATACTTTTTATTTTCTTCGCTTTCTCTGCGTGAAATAAAAGGCCGGTAAGAAAAAGATTGCTATAGAATGGAAGATAAAATCAAGAAAGAAAAGTTATTCCCCGAATTTCCCCCGGTCACGGTTGCCGCATGGGAGGAAAGGATTATCAAAGACCTGAAGGGGGCCGATTACGAAAAGAAACTGGTGTATAAGCCGGTCGAAGGATTTAGTGTAAAGCCCTATTATTCCGCGGAAGACCTGAAAGCGCTCGGATATCTTAACCAGTACCCGGATGCTTTCCCATACGCCCGGGGAACGAAAAAAGCCGGCAACGGATGGTTTATCCGCCAGGATATTGTGGTCAGTGACCTGAAGCGGGCCAATGAAAAAGCCCTGGATATCCTGATGAAAGGGATCGATTCACTGGGATTTATCCTTGATGAAGAGAAAGAGTGCTCAAAAGAAGATCTTGACCTGTTATTGAAGAATATTTTCGCTGAAATGGTGGAGATCAACTTTCATGCAGGCCGGAATTCCCTGCAGGTCATGAAGAACCACTATGACATGCTGGTGCGCTATAACCGGGATCTCCAGAAGATTTTCGGATCCGTTGCTTTTGATCCTTTTGGAAGGCTCATCACAAAAGGAAATTATTATTCTTCTAAGGAAGAAGACCTGGAAACCTGCCAGCAGCTCATTAAAATCGCCGGATATCTTCCTCATTTCACTGTCATCACGGTGAATGGCGAGCATTTCCACAATGCAGGCGCTACCACGGTCGAAGAACTGGCATTCAGCCTGGCTTCCGGTGCCGAATACCTTACGCAGCTTACCGAGATGGGATTGTCTGTCAACAATGTGGCGCCGAAAATGAGGTTCCGTTTTGCCACGGGCTCCAACTATTTCATGGAGATAGCCAAATACCGTGCAGCCCGCCTGCTTTGGGCACATATTGTAAAAGCCTACGGACCGAGCCGTGATGATATTGCGAAAATGACCATCCATGCGGTTACCTCGAAATGGAACAAGGCCATGTATGACCCTTATGTGAACCTGCTCCGCTCAACCACCGAAGCCATGTCGTCGATCATAGCCGGCATTGATTCGCTGACTGTCGGACCTTTCAATGAAGTATTTGAAAAACCGGACGATTTCTCTTCGCGTATCGCCCGCAACCAGCAATTGCTGCTGAAAGACGAATCCTACCTCGACCAGGTTGCAGATCCTTCTGCAGGTTCCTATTATATCGAAAGCCTTACAGATTCTATCACAGCGGAGGCCTGGAAGCTTTTCCTGGAGGTCGATGCAAAAGGCGGTTTCCTGGAAGCGGTATCTTCCGGGTTTATCCAGGGTAAGATCGCCGAAACTGCCGGAAAGCGAAGCGCCGACCTTGCCAATCGTAAAGATATCATCCTGGGGGTTAACCAGTACCCGAACTTTACGGAGAAGAAGGAAGAGCCACTGGCTGCGGAGGTGCTTAAACCGAAAGCCAAAGACCCGGATGCACTGGCCGGTACTCTTAATATTTACAGGAATGCGCAGCCATTTGAAGAATTGAGATATAAAACCGACATGTTTTCTAAAAGCCATAAGCGGCCGGCGGCATTCATGTTTACGTACGGAAACCTGGCCATGCGCTTAGCCCGTTCGCAGTTCAGCCGGAATTTCTTTGCCTGTGCCGGCTTTGAAACGATCGACAACCTTGGTTTTCAAACCGTGGAAGAAGGTGTGAAAGCTTTCTTTGAGAGCAAAGCTGAAATCCTTGTCATTTGCAGCTCAGATGATGAGTACCCGGGCATTGCCCCTGCAATCTTAAAACAGGTAAATGACAAGGCGATCGTGGTTGTGGCAGGCTACCCCAAAGACTACATGGATCAGCTAAGGGCTGAGGGCATAGAGCACTTTATCCATGTCCGTTCGAATGTGCTGGAGGATTTGAAAAAATTCCAGGCTCTTATTGGGGTATAAATAATTTATCATCTTACACAATGCCAATACTTAATAACCACAAAGGCTCACTAAGGGTTTCACGAAGTAACACCAAGGAAAATGCATCATGCTATAATCCTTTGTGCTCCTTAGTGAATGAAACCTTTGTGCGCCTTAGTGGTTAAAAAATAAAAAATCATGAAACCGAATTTTCAGAAGATCAATATAAAGTCGGCCGCAAGCCAGAAGTTGCCGGCTAAGGATTGGGAGCAGCAGCACCGCAAAAGCGAAGACTGGCTTACTGCCGAAGGAATTCCCGTGAAGCATGTCTATACTGCGGATGACCTTGCCGGGATGGAGCACCTGAGCTATGCCGCCGGCCTTCCGCCATTCCTGCGCGGGCCGTATTCGACCATGTACGTCCAGAAACCATGGACCATCAGGCAATACGCAGGTTTTTCCACGGCTGAGGAATCCAATGCCTTCTACCGCCGCAACCTGGCCTCGGGCCAGATGGGACTTTCCGTCGCATTCGACCTGGCCACACACCGCGGCTATGACTCCGATCATGAGCGGGTCGTCGGCGATGTCGGCAAAGCAGGCGTAGCCATCGATTCGATCCTCGACATGAAGGTGCTGTTCGACCAGATCCCGCTGGAAAAGATGTCGGTTTCGATGACCATGAACGGCGCCGTTCTGCCCATCATGGCTTTCTACATTGTGGCCGGGCTCGAGCAGGGGGCAAAACTGGAACAGCTTTCCGGGACCATCCAGAACGATATCCTGAAGGAATTCATGGTCCGCAACACCTATATTTATCCTCCGCTTCCTTCTATGCGCATTATTGCAGATATCTTCAAATACACCTCTGCCAATATGCCGAAGTTTAATTCGATCAGCGTGAGCGGTTACCATATGCAGGAAGCCGGCGCCACCGCTGAGCTTGAGCTTGCATATACCCTGGCCGACGGGCTGGAATATCTCCGCACCGGGACCCATGCCGGCCTGGATATCGATGATTTCGCCCCCCGCATTTCATTTTTCTGGGGGATAGGGATGAACCATTTCATGGAAGTGGCTAAAATGAGGGCCGGCCGCATGCTCTGGGCCAGGATCGTTAAAACTTTCAACCCGAAGAACCCCAAATCGATGATGCTGCGCACCCATTGCCAGACATCGGGCTGGAGCCTCACGGAGCAGGACCCGTTCAACAACGTGGCCCGCACCTGCGTGGAAGCCCTTGGCGCGGTATTGGGAGGGACACAGTCGCTGCACACCAATGCCCTCGACGAAGCCATCGCACTGCCGACTGACTTCTCCGCGCGTATCGCAAGGAATACCCAGATCTACATACAGGAAGAAACCCAGGTATGCCGTTCGGTAGACCCTTGGGCCGGTTCCTATTACGTTGAATATTTAACCGACCAGATTGCCCGCAAAGCCTGGGCGCTGATCGAAGAAGTAGAAGCCCTTGGCGGCATGGCCAAAGCCATCGAAACCGGCCTTCCAAAAATGCGTATTGAAGAAGCCTCGGCCCGCAAGCAGGCCCGCATCGATTCGCACAAAGACACTATCGTGGGTGTGAACAAATACAGGCTGGAGAAAGAAGCCCCGATCGATACGCTTGAAGTCGATAACACGGCGGTCCGCGAATCGCAGGTCAAACGGCTGAAGCTGCTCCGGTCAAAGCGCAACCAGGCCGACGTCGATCGTATCCTTGACGCGATCACACGCTCCTGTGAAACCGGGGAAGGCAACCTGCTGGAATTAGCGGTGGAGGCGGCTAGGGCCAGGGCGACCCTCGGGGAGATCTCGTTTGCCTGTGAAAAGGTTTTCGGGAGATATAAAGCCGTTATCCGTTCCATTTCCGGGGTTTATTCTGCGGAATCGCGCCATGACGAGAGCTTCAACAAAGCCTGCGAGCTGGCCGATAAATTCTCGGAGCTGATGGCCGCCGTCCGCGCATCATGATCGCCAAGATGGGCCAGGATGGCCACGACCGCGGGGCAAAGGTAGTAGCTACCGGTTATGCCGACATCGGCTTCGACGTAGATATGGGCCCGCTGTTTCAGACACCGGCAGAGACTGCCAGGCAAGCTGTCGAGAACGACGTGCACATTATCGGCGTATCCAGCCTGGCGGCAGGTCATAAGACACTTGTGCCGCAACTGATCAGCGAGCTGAAGGAACATAACAGGGAAGATATCATGGTAATTGTCGGGGGCGTAATCCCGCCGCACGATTATGATTTCCTGCACAAAGCCGGCGTAGTTGCTATTTTCGGGCCTGGAACCGTGATTTCAGATGCCGCGATCAAGCTGCTGGATATATTGATTGAATCGAGAAGCTGAGAGTGGAGTCGGCGGTCAGCGGTCGGCGGTCAGCGGTCAGTGTAGTTTTGTGGTCGTTATTGTTACCAATCACGCGTCACAGACGCCACTAACTATTTTGACCAGTGACCAACGACTAACGACTAACGACTATCCCCTTCTCCTCCGCCTGCAACACCTCAAGGGTTTCGGTATTGTAAATGTAAGCTACTACTGCACAGTTTTCAGCGTTCCAGACGGGGGGCAGTGTCAAAGAATAGCTGTTGCTAAGTTTACTTCCTGAAACCGCCTGCCCGTCGGAGCCGACCGGGTCGCCCCAGGTGCCGTTCATCGAGGTGCGCAGCATGTGTTCGTGCACGTAATCTGTTATCACGCCGCCTTCGGTTTGCTGGGGGCTGACGATTCCGCTTTCAATGATGAAAACGCAGATATTGTATGTCCCGTCCAGGTCTTCCAGGAATTCGGATTCAAGCGAACAATCAAGTTTGTGCGTACTGGAATTATAAGTATTTGTAATGTTGATATCAACCTGGGGTTCCATTGCAAGCTGTACTTCAACGGCCGATTGCCAGTTATCCTTTAGGACGACGGGAAAGCCGCTGTAATCCGTCCGGTTTATCATCCCCATCGGGTAACCATACTGGTATATCCCGAAGAACTGATCCAGTTCCGTACCTTCAGTTGTCCTGAAATCTGTGGTAAAATCACCTGAATCATCGGGTTCGGCAAAATTACCGGAATGAATGGCGATAATGACCACCTGTTCACCGTATGTGGCTTGAAGGTTGTGCCCAATTTCAGCGGCTTCCGGGCAGTTCGGGCATTTCTGGCCGGTGTAATCTTCAAGAAGCACCTTCCTGACAACCTCATCCTGGGTGTTTGTATCGCTACCTCCGACAGGCACCAGGAAAGGCTCTTCCACGATGTCACAGGAAGGAAGCCAGGCAATACCAATACCAATACCAATGACAATACCAATAACACGACCAATATTTAAAACTGGGTTTAGTATCTTTTTCATGATTTATCCTCCTTAAAAACTTGTACTGACATTAAACGTAAAGCCATTTGCAGCCGGTACCTGGCGGCAAACCCCGCCGACACAAAGCAAGCCTTCGCGCTGGCGCCCGTAAGCTAGAGAAAAGCGGTGAGGCCCTTCCACAAAAGCCATCGCAACGGTATAATAATGCAATTGCAGGTCTTCATCAGGGTTTCCGTAATTGTACTGGTCCATCACCGAGAAAAACCATTTCGGGGCAATATTATATTCCAGCATAAGCATGGCCCAGTCACCTTTATCTTCTTTCGCAAGAAGCTGTTCATATTCGATACGCAGGGATTTTGTAGGGGTAATCTTGTAAGTAAAATCAATATTGAACTCATTGGCATGCACCATCGGCGCACCGATATGACCTTCAATAACATCAATATTATAATCGATATGGACGTATTCCAGGTTCAGCTTAACTTTTTTGCCGATCTTTTTTTCGATAGTGGCGGCAATACTCTGGTAATAAAGGTCCCCGAAAGAAAACCAGGGCGCTTCGTAGCCAAGTGTGCCGGTAGAATCGACAGGGATGTTCGCTTCAATGGGCTGTTTATCGAGCCCGTAGGTAAGCGAATAATTCACCTCCAGCTTGGTCCCGTATTTTCCGCCTAATTTCGACCCTTTGGGGATGGTATAGACCACCTGTCCCTGCAGGGCTGCCTCGCCATTCAACTGGGTAGCATAGGGATATATATTCTCAAGCGTGTAAACAAACTGCTTGGTCAGCGGCGGGATAAAATTAATGTCGAGAACATTGTTAAGTTCAGTCATCTTCGATTTATAGCTCATATTATCGATCCGCTTGGCTGCTACATAAATGCCAAGACCTTTCTGAGAGTAAGAGAGCGAAGCAAGAAAAGCCTGCCCGGGCTTATAGATGTAATTATTATAGGCTGATGGGTTGTTGAATTTGTGGACATATTCGGTGTAGAAGTTGAACCCGCCATGTGAAATTCCCAGTCTCCCGGCGGCAGAGGCCACATTTTCAGGCAACTGGTATTCATACTTGGTTGTATCTGAGACCAGTGTCTTGGATCTCATCTTTTCATACTTGCTGACAAAACTTCCCCCAAGGGTAAACCTCGTTTTCGTTTCTTTCATCGAAGAGATGAGGTCATTCAGCGTCATTTCCCCGTCAAATCCGCGGACGATGCCCCTGTTGTCATCTTCGTAAGGTTCCCAGTAATAGCGCTGGGTACCGATCAGGGCTTTGAAGTTCAATCCTGCCACGGGGCTGTATTTTAACCGGAACCCGTTGATGGAATTATCGTAGCCAAGGTCCCATTGCTGGTAGCTGCGCAGGATCATTCCCATGCCGAACTGCTCGTAAAAATGCCCGGCTGTGACTTGCAGCTTATCATCGCCATAATCAACAAACCAGTAGGGGATACCCTGTCCCTGGTATTGCGGTTCGTAGCCGGCCAGCGGCGGTAAGTAAGCCTCATACCTGATCCCGGCATTGAAGCGCCAGATTGAAAACCGAACGTCTCCATACCCGTTGAGCCGCAGCGTCTTGCCCTGCAGCACCGAATCGGTGATGCCAAGCGCATCGTCAGGGTGATACGTCTGCGCATCGATCTGGAAATTGCCGTGCACTGTCGGATTACCGGGGATGTCCTGGGATTTTACCAGGGTGCTTCCTGCTACCAGTATAAGTATGCTAATTATTGTTCTTCTTACTACCATAAATTCCAAATTCCAAATTCCAAATTCCAAAATCAAAACTGACCGCCGACCGCTAACTGCCGACCGCTGACTACTCAACCTTCTCCCCTGCAGCTACTTTCTTAATTATCTCGTACAGCTCATTTTCACCGCCTTCGGCGTATGAGGTATGCTGGTAAACGACTTTTTTGTTGCCATCAATTATAAACACATGAGGGATCATATTGACGCCCATAGCGCGTTTAAAGTCGCCGTTGGGATCGCAGTAGAATTCGTATTCCCAGCCATTTCCGTTAACTGTCGGCATGACGTTCGGCATAGAGCGGGCATCATCGATGGAGATGGCCACGAATTTCACACCGGTTTCTTCCTGCCAGTCAGCGTAAACATCGGCTACGGCGGTTAGTTCCCTCATACAGGGCTTGCACCAGAGGGCGAAGAAAGAGATGACCATGGGCTTGCCCGCATTGTCGATACTGGATGTGTTAACGATTTCCCCGGTCAGCGTTTTGATGTCAATGGCAGGGATAGTGCGTTCAAGGATCCCTTCCTGTGCTTTCAGCGTGATGCCAAGGAAAAGGATTGAGAGTAAAATAATTGCTTTTTTCATAGTTGGTTTTTATTTTTTCATTTTTTACCACTTAGGCACTAAGGACACTAAGGAACACTAAGGAGTTTAATGCAATTTTCTTAGTGTCTCTAAGTGTCCTTAGTGTCTAAGTGGTTTAATAAATGTTTGCATTCAAATTAATTAAGCTATAAAGACTTCTAAAAATTTAACTTTTCTTTCCGGGAAAATCTCCACTTTATCGATGATCGCCGGGATCAGCACAACTTCCCCTTTCATCACAGTGGTTGAATTAACACCCGTTTTAATCTTCATTCCGCCTTCCAGGCAGATATATACCACAAATGAATCAAGTTCCTCGTAATCCTTTCGCAAAGGCTGTGCCAATTCCAGAAGGTTTGTCGTGAAATATTCACTGCTGGCGAGGTTTACCGTTTCATTCAGCCCCGGTTTGTAAAGTGTTTTATATTCAGGATAAACAGTGAAATCGATAGCAGCCAGGGCAAGCTCTGTGTGCAATTCCCGTTCATTTCCCTTGTCATCTTTCCGGTCCCAGTCGTAAATCCGGTAGGTAGCGTCGGAAGTCTGCTGGATTTCTGCCAGGAGGATCCCGGGTCCCAGGGCATGCACCCTTCCTGCAGGCATAAAGAATACATCACCGGGATTCACTTTCTCGAAGTTCATGATTTCCCGGAGCGTTTTATTCTGAAGATGGTCCAGGTATTGCTTCTGGCTTATTTTCCGGTTGAAACCGGCGATCAGTTGCGAATCTTTTTCAGCATCGAGCATATACCACATTTCGGTTTTCCCGTTGGGTAGGTTCCTTTTATGTGCCAGATCATCGTCGGGATGAACCTGGATGGAAAGCCAGTCGCGCGAATCGAGGAATTTAATGAGAAGCGGGAAGGTTTCACCGGTTGTTTCAAAGACATTTCCGCCGATGAGATCATCCATATAAACCTCGATCAGCTCATTGATCTCGTTCCCTTCCAGGAAGCCGTTGCTGACGATGGTCTGTTTCCCTTCATAACCTGATAATACCCAGGCTTCCGCACAACGGGTAAGCGGAGTAAAATCAAGGCCCAGGCGGGTCCTTATCTTTTCACCTCCCCATATCCTATCGTCGAATACAGGCTTGAATTTCAGCGGATAAAGTTCATTCATCAGTTATCGAAAGAAGCGCCAAAATTAGTTTTTTTTGGTTTAGTTACTTCGTTTTCTGATTAGTTAGAATGGGTTTAAATTGGCGATGTTTAATCTACTAGCCACAAAAACACTAAAACACAAAAATTCATTAATGATGAGTGCTTTAGCTGTTCATTTTGTGTCTTTTGGTGTATTTGTGATTTTGTGGCTAAAATCAAATCGCATTAAACTTTATAATTAATTTTATACAGTTATTAATCCGGAATTTATAACGAAAAAACCAAATCGAAAATCCATGAAAACTTTACTGCTTACACTCGTCATTTTATTTTGTCAGTTTATAGCAAATTCCCAATCCTGGGAAGAAGACTACTACCTGAATTTTGATCAACCGGAATACCTTGACCATGTATCGTTTGATACGGTTAATTTTCCGGGCCACTCCTGGCAGATCGGTCAGCCGCAGAAAAGTATATTTAACCAGGCCTTATCTTTCCCCAATGCAATGGTCACTGATACTGCAAATCCTTATCCCGTAAATGATACTTCGGTCTTTCTCATTAAAAACCTGGGTACCCAGGGCACCATGTACGGCCTGGAAGTACTGCAGGGGTTTTATTACGTTAATTCCGATTCCCTGAACGATTACGGCCTGTTTGAATTTTCACCGGATAACGGGGCTACCTGGATAGATCTCATCAACGACACTACAAATCTGCCTAATGTAAGCTGGTGGTCTGAAAGGCCAGTATTGACAGGGAATTCAAATGGATGGATGTATTTTGAGGTTATGCTGATGGATATTGGCTCCGCTTTCCAAATAGGTTTCGGGGATACAATAATTTATCGGTTTTCTTTTATTAGTGACAATATTCCGGAAGAACTTGATGGCTTGATGTACGATAATTTTAATTTCTATGAATTTATAGAAGGGATATCGGAAATACGCTTCAAATCCATCAAAACCTCCATTTTTCCAAATCCCGGTAAGGACTTGTTCAGGATCGACTTTGACAACCCTTTCAATGATTCTTTCCAGTTAAATATTTATGATGCCCGGAGCCATCTGATGAGCACCAACGATTATGTTTCGGGTTCTTTCACTACATTTACAGCCCAGACTCTCAGCCCGGGGGTTTATTTTTATAAACTGACCAATAATAACCGGCACGAAAGGGGATGGGGGAAATTTGTCGTAATGAATTGATAGGATGAAATCCATTTGTGTTTTTTGTGGTTCCAGCATGGGGGTACGGGCTGAATACAGGCAGGCCGCGGAGGAATTAGGAAAGCTTTTGCTCGACCGGGATATTAAGCTGATCTATGGCGGGGCAAATGTCGGGTTGATGAAGATACTTGCCGATACTATCCTTGATGGCGGCGGAGAGGTTATTGGCATCATGCCCCGGATCCTGGTTGCAAAGGAAGTAGCCCACCTTAGCCTGACTAAAATGCACATTGTTGAGAGCATGAGCGAGCGGAAAAGCCTGATGGTAGAGCTTTCCGATGCTTTTATCGCCATGCCCGGCGGTTTTGGCACCCTCGACGAACTGGCCGAGGTGATCACATATAACCAGTTACGGCTTACCGATAAACCTATCGGGATACTAAATATTGCCGGGTATTTCGATCCGCTGCTTACGTTTTTTGATCATATAACAGAAGAAGGTTTCCTGCGCCATGAACACCGTCAAAACCTTATCGTGGATGAACATTTGGAATTGCTTATCGCAAAGATGTTTCAATTCGAGCCCGTTGCTATTGATAAGTGGATTAATGACATTAAAGAAGATAGTAAATCGTAAATCGTAAATTCTTATGCATCCCGCCTCTTATTCGGTTAAGCTCCAGGATAATAAAGTGAAATGTACTTTATGTCCGCACCTTTGTGTCCTGGCCGATGGGAAACCTGGCATATGCAGGGTCAGGAGGAATGAGGGCGGTGAACTCATCACGACGGTTTTCGGGAAAGCCTGCTGCCTGCGGTTCGATCCGATCGAAAAGAAGCCCCTCTATCATTTTTACCCCGGAAGCGTAATTTTATCCGTGGGATCAGTAGGCTGTAACTTACGCTGCAAATTCTGTCAGAACTGGGAGATATCACAGACCTGCGCTGAGGATTATCCTTATCTCAAGCCCGTCAGTTCCGATGAGATCATTAAAATGGCGAAGGAACGCAATGATAATGCCGGAATTGCTTACACCTACAATGAGCCTGTCATCTGGTTCGAGTTTATGATGGATATCGCGAAAAAAGCCAGGGAAGCCGGCCTGCGCAATGTGATGGTGTCGAACGGTTATATCAACTCCAGTCCGCTTGCAGAACTGCTGGAATATATCGATGCTTTCAATATCGACCTTAAGGCATTTACCGATGATTTTTATAAACGGGTAACTTTGGCCCGCCTTCAGCCGGTTAAAGATGCCATCCTTATGATCAGAAAGCATGGCCGCCACCTTGAGCTGACACATCTTGTGATCACCGGGCTGAATGACGATGAAGCGAAATTCGAAGAAATGGTGAAATGGATAGGAGGGGAGCTGGGGCCGGAAACACCGCTGCACCTGTCGCGTTATTTCCCGAATTTCGAAATGGAAAACAAGGCAACACC
>CAYJNJ010000058.1:0-30080 GCA_964371595.1 uncultured Bacteroidales bacterium
CGCATAAGCGGATAAAAAATTACCATATCAGTGTGAAAGAGATCGGAAAGCAGGTCATCTTCCTTCGCAAGTTGCAGAAGGGCGGCAGTGAGCACAGCTTCGGGATCCATGTTGCCCGCATGGCAGGCATGCCGCCAAAGGTTATCGACAGGGCCAATGAATTGCTTAAGCTGCTTGAGCGCTCGCACAGCAACGATGAACTGGCCAAAACAGCGAAAGAGATTGCATCAGGCGATAAGGATCAGTTCCAGCTATCATTTATCCAGCTTGATGATCCCCTGCTCGAACAGATCAAGCAGGATATTCTTCACACCGACATCGACAACCTGACCCCGGTAGAAGCGCTGATGAAACTGCATACGATCCGGAAGCGACTTGGCGGAAATTAAAATAAAAGCATTCGTTCTTGTGAATAAATTGCTTTCACCAGTTTAACTGATCAGTCTTTTAGGCATCGGACGGGAAAACCGGCAACCTTGTTGACAGTTCCTACACCGCTTAACAGAACTGCGAAAGTCAGGCGCCAGCCGACAGTATTATTAAATTGCGTACTGCTCCAATACTGGCCATGCGATCCCCTGCTAAGCAAAGAACCATCAATAACACTCAGTGTCCCGGCACCATGCATTTTTAATGCTGAGTTCCATGCGTCATCCCAGTCCAGCCAGTTCCCTCCTGCATCCACATTGGTCCATTCAGTCGTAGTCGGAAGTCGCCAGCCGGTGCCCAGTTCAAGAGCACAAGGGTCATTAGCGGCCTGCCAGTCAAGGTTTTCGTCGATGGAAGTAATCCAGGAAGAATTGGGTGTCCTGGTGGTACCATCATGCTTAAATCCCTGCATGCGATTGAACTGCCAGTACCATCCGGCCGAAGCTTCAGTTGCGTCGTCTTTGGCAGTTGCCTGCTGATCGGCGCCAAGGTTGCTGGTGATCCAGCATTTTAAAGGTTCACCGGGAATATTGTCAACAGTGTTATAAGTAGCTGTTTTATTAACAGGGGCAACACTTCCGGCAACATGATTGATTACCAGGGGAAAACCGCAAGTTGGCATAGTTCCGTTACATGGTCCCAGCGTCGCTATGAATTGATTGTCCGGTTTTACTTGAAAACCTTGCAATAAAACTATCGACACCCCCGCCTGGTAAGACACATCGGTACCAATCCCGCCGGTTATTATGCGGGTTGATGTGATGGTGCCACTCGCTTCATAATGCTGATATCCGGTATAAAGCGGATTACTGGGGTCATTGGATGGTGTAAGGGTATGCGAAGTGGGACAATCCGAATAGAGCTCGGAACGCCATAATCCCCTGCCGAAAGTTGCGGCTGTTATGACGTTTGATGTTTCGTTGATCTCCAGATCGAAAATGATTGTGGCGGGAAGCCCGTTCATAAAAGGTATCCAATCAGCGGTTTCATCATCACGGTAATAAATCCCGACATCCGTCCCGATATAAAGTGGGTCATTTGGCGAACCACCGGTATTTTCGTAAGCTATGCAATTCACCGGGATATTGGGTAAAGATCCGGAAATATTATCCCAGGAGCCCCCGGCATTGGTTGAGCGGAAAACTTTATTTCCGGCAGAATAACCTCCGTAGGTCACAAAAACATCGGAGCCATTAAGAGGATTGACCGCAATAAAAGTGATATTTCCGGCAGGCAGGTTCGACGTAACATTGGTAAATGGTGCAATGCCACTGGCAGAGGTAACGATGATATTGGAATTATCGGTTGAAGCGTATACCCTGTCGGGATGACTGGCTCCACCCAACGCCATGGCACCGGAACCCTCTTCTCCAAGGTTTGTCCACGATGTCCCTCCATTAGTGCTCCTGTAAATATCGCTATAACCACCATATATAATGAGTGGGTTTGTGACATGCATCACGACGGGCGTGATCCATGATCCGGATGAAAAAGAAGGTTTTACGGATGAATAACTGGCTCCTGAATTAACGGATCTTCTCAGATCTCCGAACTGTATGGAATTGTAGAATATGGCTGAATTGCTGTGGTCGATCATGCAATCCATTCCATCTGCACCTAGGACATGCAACATGGTTGTACCGCCGTTCCACCTGTTTGAGCCGTTATCCTGGGTCCCGTTTATTATCAGGTCAACAGTTGGCTCAAAACCGGCTATACGATAATTCTGGGTGATGGCCAGACCATCTGAAAGATCAGTCCAGTTGTTGCCAAAATCATAGGTCACAAACAGGCCTCCATCACTGCAACAATAGAGGCTACCGGACGACCAGCCAAATTCAAGCGCATGGATGTCGGCATGGGTATAATCAGGTCCGGGAAGATTATCCCACAGGGAGCTCAAAGTCCAGGTTGAACCGCCATTAGTGGATTGCCAGCAATTGATCCCGCCGATGATAATTTGATCAGCATTTGTAGGGGAAGTTGCGATACATAGGTCATACCATGCCTGGTCATCTGAATCACTTCCTGTTGGGCTATAGCCTAAAATATTTGGTGTAGTCGACCTGGTGGTAAAATTCAAGCCCGCGTCGGCCGATCTGTACAATCCAACAAAGGTCCCGGCGGTATATGAAGGCCCTGCAAGCAGGTAAACCATATTTATATCCACACCGGTAACGCCAATAGCCATTCTTGTAGCTGTTGTCGGCACACCTGAAAAAATCTGGGTCCAGTTATCACCTTCATCAGCCGATCTGAAAAAATCAGAACCGGCGCAGGCATACATGACTAGCAGGCTACTACCGGGTTGGAATTCGATATCATGATAATCAAAAGCGGAAGAAGAGTGCACAAGTGTCCAGCTAATTCCATAATTTGTGGTTTTATGGATCCCCTGGCTGCTGACCACGAACATGACATTGGGAAAAGTGGGATGCATGATGATCTTGAATGCATAAACCATATCTGAAACTGCCCATGTCAAACCCGACTCGGTCCAGGTCACGCCTCCATCCCAGGTTTGAAGCACCCCGATTGATGGAACCTGGCCCCCATCTCCATCGCCTGAAAGTAAAAACATGATATCAGGGTTAGAGGGATTTATTACCAAACCAGAAACCCCAATCCTGGGCATGCCGTCAGTCAGGGGCACCCAGCCTGTCCCGTTATCGTTTCTCCACAAGCCACCAGCCGGACATCCGGCCCAGATTATACCGGAGGCATGGGATGCGAAGCAGTTCACCCGGCCAATCCCCGGGTTCCAGCCATTGCCGTCGACGAAATAGTCTGGCCCGAGAGATTCCCATTCGCCATAGGTTGTAGTAATCCCCCTTGAACCACTACCTCCAGCTATTGCCTGGTATTCCTGGAAATTTTTAGCCGAATAGTTAAATACCTTTCCATCCTCTGTCAAGCGGTCCTGCTGAATAAATTCCCATTTTTTCCATTGTTTATAACCGGAACCCCTCGCCATTTTATCCTTATCAGCATAATAGCTTTCGACATTCATCCGTATTGTGGCAAAGTCATCTGTTCCCGGATTAAGCCATAAATCCTGTGGATTTTCCTGGGCAATTAGAAATAACCCGCCCTGAAATCCAAAAACCAGAAAAAGAATAAAGCAGAATATTTTCATGGCTGATAAGTTTTAGAATTTCCGCCCTTCCCGAACCGGGCGTTTTCCTTTTCAAGGTTTTCCATTTTCTGCTGCAGTTCCCTGATGATTTCCCCCTGAGCGCTGATAAGCTTACCCTGCTCGATTGTATAAAGGGTAAGTTCTTCCACTTTTTCAAGCAGCTTTGTTTGCATTTCACCAAGCATGATCCCGTTTTCAGCAATTTCGGCTGCGGAAGGCAATCCGGGCAGGTGCTTGTTCTTTTCGATGCTTTCCTCGAGCTCCTTCAGGCTCATAAGGTCATAATCATCGGCAAATACATAGTCGGGCCAGTTGGCGAGGGCTTCAACGCGCACTTCAGTACAAATCACTTTCCCGTTTACCGACAAAGAATAGCCTGTGGCCTGGGTTGTTGTCCCAATTCTAAGGTCATTGCTGATATATGTGCTTCCGTCAAAAAAAGCTGCCCAATTCGTTGCACCACCGGTAGCTGTTCCATAAACCCCGACGCGGTTACCTGCAGTTCCGGTAGCATTTCCATAAACGCCGTAGGCGGTGCCGGAAAATGCACCTGCACTCGCCTGACCATATACTCCCTGGTGGCCGCCATTTCCGTACACCCCGATCCCATAGCCGCCTGAAGGGGTTGAAATCCCTTCGATGGCCTTAGTATCTTCGGCAACGGTATGTTGCACTGTTGCAGTTAAAACTGTCGCCAGGTAATCATTGGCCACGGTACCGTCCCCCCAGCCATAAACCAGCACCCTACCAGAGAAATAACCGGCATAGTTCTGTGTTGCATGCATAGCAGATCCATACACTCCATAATTGAAACTGTATCCTGCTGGGGTACCGTCAGTTATAAAAGTTCCACCAAAGTTTTGAGTGGCATCATCATTGTTCCAGCCTGCTACCGCGTGGCCATAAGTCCCGGCACCAAAAACCGGGATATATCCGAAGACACCTAAGTTGCTGGAGCCAAAAGGGGCACCCAAAATTCCGGCATCATAAACACCAAGCATTCCGCTCGCATAAAGGGTTGCCCCGGATTGATTCAATCCCTGAACGGCCGCTTTTCCAGGCGTATAATTGATCACATTCAGGCCATGGCCGCTTGTTGTATTCTGACCCATTGCCACGTTTCCGTCGGCATCAATATATATCGAATTTGCTGCACTATTGGGCTCAACAACAATTACATCAAGCAAGTTTGCGTTGTCTCGAATCTTAAAGCCGCCTGTACCGGTAGCCTTGAATTTCCAGTCGGCACCGCTGGCATCATCGATCATTTCAAATGCTGCACCGCCGGTACCACCTGCATTCTGGATCCTGATACTCGGTGAAACCATGTTTTTCGAAGCATGCAGCAGGTATCCCGGAGTAGTGGTTCCAATACCTACATTACCGGTATTGGTGTTATAAATATTGGTACCCAGGGTCGCCCATTGGCCTTTGACTTCATATAGTCCTGATAAAAAGATCAGAACCATGATTGCTGGTAAATATTTTAGTCTTTTCATGGGAGAATATTTTAGTCTTTAATTATTGAAATTATTTTAAAAAAAAAGCACGCCCTCAGTTAAGACCTGAAGGCGTGCCAAACAATGTAAGAAGTTTTCTAACCGCGTGAACTTTTCATTCAGGCCGTTCCATAGATTTGTCTGCGGGCCCGCTTGGCGGAACAGGTGGCGCCGTTCCGGAACAAGGTCCGAGAACAGCCTGGAACCTGTTGTTGGCAAGGACATGGAATCCCTGATATAATCTGACTTTCGTTCCAGCCTGGTAGGTGACATCTGTACCGATACCACCGGTGATAACACGATTCCCCGTAACACTGTCGCTGGCTTCATAATGCTGGAAACCGGAAGAAAGCGGGTTGCTCGGATCATTTGCCGGTACAAGTGTATACCAGGACGGACAATCGGTATACAGGGCGGAACGCCAGAATCCTCTTCCATAAGTACCTGCAGTGATCACACCGCTGGTATGGTTTATCTCCAGGTCAAAGACAATGACACTCGGAAGCCCGTTCATGAAGGGGATCCAATCACCGATATCGTCATCCCGGTAATAGATACCGACATCCGTTCCAACATAAACCGCGTCATTAGGTGCACCGTCGTTATCTTCGAATGCGATGCAATTGATCGGAATATTGGGCAGGCTTCCCGAAATATTGGTCCAGCTTGTGCCGGCATTGGTCGACTGGTAAACTTTCTGTCCTGCGGTATATCCTCCAAAGGTCACAAACACGTCAAATGAATTATCCGGATTAACTGCAATAAAAGTGATAGTTCCGGCAGGTAAACCTGCAGATATATTAGAGAATGTTCCACCATCGTCATTTGACATATAAATGGTGCTGGAGCCATCGACAGAGGCATAAACCCTGGCCGGGTTGCTTGGGCCACCCACTGCCATGGCACCTGATCCGTCAAATCCCCTGTTACTCCAGGTAGCTCCCCCATCAAGACTGCGGTAAATATCGCTGTATCCACCATAAATAATGAGTGGGTTGGTCGAGTTCATCACTATAGGGGTTACCCATGAGCCTGAAGAACCTGCAGGTTGTATCCCTGCATAGGTAGCACCACCGTTGGTTGTTTTTTGCAATGACCCGAACTGGATATTATTGTACATTATGTTTCCATTGGTATAATCCATTGCACAATCCATTCCATCGGCTCCAAGGACGTGCAGCATGGTTGTGCCGCCAGTCCACAAATTAGAACCGTTATCCTGTGCGCCATTGGTGATCCGGTTGACATTACTCTCCATGCCTGCGATACGGTATGACTGTGTAATCTCAAGTCCATTCGAAAGGTCGGTCCAGTTCAGGCCGAAATCAGTAGTCCTGAAGAATCCGCCATCACTGCCGCAATAGACCCAATCATTCAATGGATTGACTTCCATGGCATGGATATCGGCATGGGTGTAATCCACCCCGGGAGGATTGCTCCAACCCGAACTGTTCGTCCACGATGCACCAAAATCAGTAGAGTACCAGGCATTGATAGCCCCTGTGATCATATCCGCCACATCAGTCCTTGATATGGCAATACAATGGTCATAGGTAGTCTGATCATCGGAATCAGACCCGGTAGAACTATATCCAAGGATATTTGGTGTTGTCGATTTGACACCGAAATTCAATCCGCTGTCGAATGAACGGTGCATCCCTACGAATGTGCCGGAGGTATAAGATGGTCCTGCAAACAAGTAAACATAGATATCATTTGCCGGAGAAACACCGATAGCCATACGGGTAGCTGTGGTGGGGACACCGGAAGTGATCTCCGTCCAGGTTTCGCCGGTATCTGTAGACCTGAAAAATTCAGTTCCTGCGCATGCATATACAATCGTCGGGTCGCCTGGCTTGAATTCAATATCATGGTAATTGCCCCCGATGGAATGAACAGTAGTCCATGTCGTGCCGGAATTGGTAGTTTTATGTATACCCAAAGTGCTAACCACAAATAAAGTACCCGGACTTGTAGGATGCATGAGGATTTTGTAACCCCTCACATTATCGGTTACGACCCAGGTCAATCCTGTAGGAAGCCAGGTTACGCCGCCATCCGTTGTCTTTAGCACTCCGATAGAACTAACATCACCACCATCACCGTCGCCGGTCAAAAGATACATAATGTTGGTGTTGTTATAATTTACCGCAAGGCCGGAAACACCGATCCTGGGCATGCCGTCGGTTAAGGGTGTCCAGGAGGTACCGCCATTGGTGGTCCTCCACAAACCGCCGGCCGGACTGCCAACCCAGATAGTATTGGCAAGTGTCGGGTGAAACGTGATGCAGTTGACACGGCCAATGCCGCCATTCCATCCGTTTCCGTCAACAAAATAGTCCATTCCAAGTGACTCCCAATAGCCATATGTGGTTGTGACATCACGGGAACCGCTCATAGCTACGTAATTACTGTATTCCTCGATATTCTTGGCTGCATAATTAATGATTTTACCATCATTGGATAAACGGTCGGCCTGGATATACTCCCATCGTTTCCATTGCTTATAGCCGGAACCTTTGGCCATTTTATCCTTGTCCGCGTAATAGTTTTCAACATTTTGCTGAATGGTTGCAAAATCATCTGTTTCCGGATTTAACCACAAATCAGACGGACTTTGCTGCCCCATAACAAAACCGGAAGCAAGAATGCCAAAAACCAGCGTCATATAAAGTTTTATTGCTTTCATATTTTATCGTTTTTGGCGTTAATTGGTATTGGGCTTTTGACCTTCATTTTCATTAGGTGAGGGTCCTGTTTTTTCCTCTGTCATGGCCGGTGCCTGCACAGCTTTAGCCTGGCCAGCCATGGCAGGATCAGTCGGCTTATTGGGAGTAGACATCCTGTCAGCAGAGCCTGACTGGCCTGCAGTTGTCTGAACAGGAGCCTGCGAATTCCACGACGGCTGTGTTGTCTGGGAAGATGCCGGATTTGGAGATAAAGCAGACCTTTGCTGGTCTTCCTGTCCTGTCCGGGGATCGATAGTCTGTGACCCGCTGGAAGCTTGCTGGGAAAAAGCTGTAAAGCCTCCCATCAAAAAAATCAGCAGGGTTATTATTTTAATGTTTTTCATCTCATTCAGTTTTAATTTTTAACACTCAGATCATTGTTTTTCGATCTTAATCGATACACGTAAAGATGTAACCCGGGAATTATTTCTATCTCCTGGATTTCTTTACATTCTCTTTTTCAAGTGTTGCATATTTCTGCTGAAGGTCTTCGATCTGCTTATCCTGCTCTATGATATACAGGGTCAGTTCTTCCACTTTCTGTAAAAGTTTGGTCTGCATATCACCAAGCAGAATTCCATTTGCTTCAACTTCTATAGCTGAAGGAATCCCTGGAAGATGCTTGTTTTCCTTAATGCTTTGCTCAAGGTCACTGAGGGTCATCAGGTCATAATCTTCACTGAATACGTAGTCCGGCCAGTTAGCGAGTGCTTCAACCAGCACTTCAGTACAAACAGCCTTTCCATTAATGTTAAGTGCATAACCTGTGGCTGCTGTAGTTGTTCCGATACAAACCCGTCCGTCAGCTTTAATGACCAGGTCATTCCTGTAACCATTAGCAGAGGATGCATTTATTCTAAGTGCATCATCGCTTTCATCGTAAAAAATCCAGCCATTATCTGAGCCGAGTTCCTGAAAGTTTATACCGGAATTAGCACCGGCTAAAGAAGAATTTAATATTAGAAATGGATAGGAATCACCCATGGCAATATCTCCACCATCTACATGTAATTTTGACGTCGGGGTGGTAATTCCCAAACCGACATTGCCTAAGCTGTTAATATATAAAGCATTAGCTGCACTGTTGGGTTCTACGACTATTACATCAAGTGCATTCGCATGGTCACGGATTTTGAAGCCACCGGCATTTGTCGCCTTGAATTTCCAGTCAGCACCACTGGCATTGTCAATCATATCATAGCCAGCACCACCGGTACCACCAGCATTCTGGATCCTGATACTTGGTGCGACCGCATTTTTAGCAACATGCAGCAGGGTTCCCGGAGCAGCTGTTCCAATTCCTACGTTACCGGTATTGGTGTTATGAATATGGGTGCCAACAGTTGCCCATTGCCCAAAGGCAGTAGTAAATCCAAACACTGCAAACAGGGTTAAAATACTGATAGTAAATTTCATTGTTTTCATAATTCTTTGATTTTAGTTTAGTAATTAATTTTTAAGGTTTCCATTATTCTTACTTATCATTAAACGCATTTTCCGAATTCAATATGTGATTTATGCAGCCAGGTAAAAACAAAACATCATTCGTTAACACGAAAAACATCCTGCGGATTTTCATTCTTAACGATGGTTTAAAATAACAGACTGGCGATCCTTTCAATACAAATTAATATCTCCTCAGGACATCATAATTTATTATTGTATTGAAGATTACCATCAAATGTAGATAATCACATATATGAAAGTCAAGTTTTTAACAATTAATTAAGAATATTGTCGGAGGGAACAAAGCGGGGCAAAAACTGAATGTGATCAGGAATGAAGGTAAAGCCCTTCTATTCAGCGTAGAGAATAATATTGGAAAACTTCCCCAGGTCCAACTGGTCTAATTTCATTTGAACATCCAGGGATTTCAGGTAGGCAAAGGACGTATAGCCAAGTTCACCAAATATTTTTAGAATCTGCTTTTCTGAAATTTCGGCAGCTTTCAGGGATCCGGGATTAATTTCCATGATGATCACAGGTTTCAGGCTCCGGATCATTTGGCGGGCACCTTCCAGGAAATCAAACTCGCTTCCTTCGATATCCAGTTTTATCACGACTTTGCCCTTAAAGGCTTTCCAATCCACCAGGTTATCAAACCTGGCCATACCGACCTTTACCGAACGGTGCCTGAAGCGTGCAGAATGCGCCCTGAAAACTCCTGCTGAACCGCTGGTGTCTTCCGGAATATAGAATTCCGTTTCACCATCCCTGTTTCCAACGGCCGTATGGAAGATTTTATAAGGCGAGGCAGCATTTAATCCCAGGGATTTTTCCAGTGCATAGATCATCCTTTCCTGGGCTTCAACCGCAACAACAAGTCCATCCTTCCCGACCAGGTTGCCGGCAATCACTGAAAAACTGCCATGGTTAGCACCAATATCAATAAATGTATCCCCCGGTTTAAGTAAAGAGTCCAGAATTTGCGGGGCTGATCCTTCATTCAGGAATTCATTGATCACATTTAGAAACCTGGGATCAGTAAGATCAATACAAATTGTATAACCCGGCAGTTTGACAAGGGTGTAATCCGGGCCGGATAATGATTTATTCAGGGAAGAAATGCGGAGAAACAATCGCCGTCCTCCTTTTAAATAATCACTGGATGCCAGACTGAAATATAACTGGCTGTACCTGCTGAACAGCTTGTATAAAAAAGGCAATTGCGAACGAAGTTCTGGCCTAAAGGTCCATTCCAATATCTTCTTAGAAAACAGCCAGCTTCCGGGATACTTTTGCTTCTTATTTTTAGCGGTCGATTTCAACTTGTTCTTGGTAAAATTATTTTTTAACCCAGGATTTATTCCAGTGGTGAACGGCATGGGTTGTCTCTTTGATACATTCCGGCGTGTATTCCTCCAGCCATGTATACGGATAGAAATAATCCACAGGGTAAATGGCAACACCCTGTATCTCCTGGTACCCGTAACCGGTTAATCCCATTTCCTTCAAAACCAGGGTTGCCATTTGCGAAGAAATGACAAACTCATTTTTTTCTTCAAAAATTTCAAGGGTTTTATCCATGCATTTTTTTACAAAGGGATTTCCCTTCACTGCACCGTAAATACCGTTTGTTACCCAGCCAGGCTTTTCCTCGATCCGTTGAAAAGCCATAAAGCAATCATGATGAAGAAACCTGTCAAGGGATTTGAGCACCTCAAAATCAGTATCCATGTAAATCCCCCCTTCATTATAAACGGCCCATAATCTCACGTAATTGGCTACTTTCGACCAAAGCCCCTTTTCCAGAGCGGCCTTGCAATATGGAATTTCAATCGGACTGTTTGATTCATTCCATTCAATAATTTCGTAATCATGCAGGACAGTACCCCAGGTTTCCATGCACCGGGTAATTAATTCATTCTTTGCATCCTGACCGTACCAGCAATAATGGATTTTTTTGGGGATCATGATAATTGCCTGCTTATTTGATTATTTTCTGTTCTTTGAGGAAATCCCTTAGTCGCGTATCCGTTGCCAGTTTCCCATCTTTCAATGCACCGGGTAATTCATCAGGATTCAGGATTTTTGAATTGTAATAGTTTTCAAGATTGTCCTTTTTATATTCCTCATAAAGTATCCTCCAACCTTGTGCAACGGTTTTAGGCAGGTTGGTATTACGTTCATAGGCTGCGCCCCCCATAGCTATTTTATTTCTGAACTGCTGATATGACCGCATCGGGAAGTGCAAAATTTCTATAAAAGGCATATTAATGAAAGGAAGGTCAGGAGGATTTATGAGCTTGTGGTTACCCTGTCCTACGACCACATCGGCAATGGCCCGGTGGCAGACTTTTGGCGGAAGGGGTTTGCCGATATGGTTCACCGAATAAAGGTCTTTAAATATCATCCTGTCGAACAGTGCCCCTTCTGATTCAGGCCTGGGAATGAAGTCGTTACGTAGCGCCTTAACCACTTTAACATCCTCACTAACAGAATTAAGGACCTCTTTTAATCCACCTTCAACCGGCCACCAGAATTCGTCTGCATCACAGTGTATTATCCAATCTGCTTTATTTTCTTCGATGGCAATTTTAGCCATTCTTGTGACCCATTTCCACTGTGAATAATCATCTTCCTTTTCAATAATAATTTTCACCACGCCTTTCTTTTCGAACTCCCTCAGGATATCCAGGGTGCCATCTTCCGAATTATTATCAGTGACGATGATCTCATCGACACCTTTATTCAGGTGGTATAAAATATTTTCACGGATAATATCCTCCTCATTTCTGACTAACAATGTAAGGACCAGCTTCATAGATCAGGAATTGGCAGATTGGGCTTGCAATAAAAAGTAATTATAATTTCAAAAGTAATTTAATCCCATAAATTTCCCCTGAAATTGTCCAATAAAAAAACACGTCCCGGGATTTCCCACGGGACGTGCCTTTAAAACCAATGAAAAAAATTAATCAATCCCTGTCATTCAGGGTTTGCTGCTGTACCTCCTTCTATCCTGTGCGGCTGGGCAGGTGGAGTAGCTGTCCCGTTGCATGGACCTAATACCGCTTTGAATTTATTGTTGGCTTTCGCGTGGAAACCATTCTGAAGCCTGATAAGGGTACCTGCCTGGTAGGTAACATCTGTTCCAATCCCACCCGTGATGATGCGGTTAGAATGGACACTATCACTGGCCTCATAATGCTGGAACCCGGTATAATTAGGATTTCCCGGATCGTTACCCTGGGTAAGGGTATACCATGAAGGGCATGATGAATACAGATCCGAGCGCCAGAAAGCTCTGCCATAAGTTGCGGCAGTAATGACACCACTGGTCTCATTAATTTCCAGGTCGAAAACCATCGTATTCGGAAGCCCGTTCATAAATGGAACCCAGTCGCCGATATCATTATCGCGGTAATAAACACCTACATCCGTTCCAATATATAGCGAATGCATCGGGTTGTCATCAGTATCGTCAATCGCGATGCAGTTTATCGGGATATTTGGCAAAGTCCCGGATATATTGGTCCATGTTGTACCGGCATCAGTCGACCTGAACACTTTGCGACCGGCGGTATAACCTCCATAGGTCACAAAAACATCATAGGACCAGTCAGGGTTGACAGTGATGAAAGTAATGCTTCCTGACGGGAGGTTACTTGTAACATTCGAAAATGTTGCCCCACCATCATTAGACATATACACGGTATTCGTCCCATCCACTGTGGCATAAACCCTGCTTGGATTACTCGATCCGCCCAAAGCCATACCACCGGACCCTTCATACCCAAGGTTGGTCCAGGAAGTTCCGCCATTGGTACTCTTGTAAATATCCTGGTACCCACCATAGATAACCTGGGCGTTGTCAACCTGCATCACATAAGGTGTGACCCATGAACCGGAAGAACCACCAGGCTGGATACCGGCAAAAGAAGCCCCTCCGTTAATTGACTTCGCAAGTCCGCCAAATTGGGTTGAATTATAAAGGATTAATGGATTGCTGTGGTCGATCATACAATCCATGCCATCGGCGCCAAGTGTATGTAACATCGTACCCCCACCAGTCCATTTGTTTGACCCGTTATCCTGGGTACCGTTAATGATCAGGTTGACATCGCCGTCATAACCTTCTATCCTGTAATTCTGGGTAATGGCCAATCCATTTGAAAGGTCGGTCCAGTTTTCGCCAAAATCCGTAGAGCGGAAAAAGCCGCCGTCACTGCCGCAATAGAGGTAGTTGTTCAAAGGGTTAATTTCCAAAGCATGGATATCGGCATGGGTGTAGTTTACTCCGGGAGGGTTGTCCCAAACGGAAGTATTGGCCCAGGTTGCACCATAATCTACAGATTTCCAGGTATTAATTCCTCCGGTTACCATATCGGCATGGTCTGTTCTTGAGATAGCAATACAATGGTCATACGTGTTCTGATCATCGGAATCATTGCCTGTACTGCTATAACCAAGGATATTTGGCGTAGTTGACTTTGTGCCAAAATTTAACCCGCTGTCGAATGAACGGTACATGCCCACAAAAGTTCCGCTGGTAAATGAAGGCCCTGCAAAAAGGTACACATAAGTTGCATCGTTTGGTGATACGCCGATGGCCATCCTGTAAGCTGTAGTTGGCACGCCGGAAGTGATCTCAGTCCAGGAATCCCCTGTATCTGTCGACCGGAAAAACTCTGATGCGGCACATGCATACATGATTGTAGGGTCGGATGGATTGAATTCGATATCATGGTAGTTGCCCCCGATAGAATGAACGGTAGTCCAATTCGCACCGGAGTCTGTAGTTTTATGGATGCCTAATGTGCTGACAACAAAGAGGATGGCAGGATTAGTCGGGTGCATGAGTATTTTATATGCCCTGACATAATCTGTAACCGTCCAGGTAAGACCGGTGCTAAGCCATGTTTCGCCTCCATTGGTGGTCTTCATTACCCCTATGGAATTGACATCACCACCATCGCCATCGCCACTCAGCAAATACATAATATTGGTATTGTTGTAATTGACAGCTAATCCGGAAACTCCTATCCTGGTCATCCCATCGGTGAGCGGGGTCCAGTTAGTGCCTCCGTCGGTTGTTTTCCACAGGCCCCCCGAAGGACAGCCAGCCCAGATAATGCTGGAATTGGAAGGATGGAAGGTAATGCAGTTCACACGGCCGATTCCGCCGTTCCAACCGTTGCCGTCAACAAAATAGTCGGGCCCGAGTGAATACCAATAACCATAGGTTGATGTGGTGCCTCTCGTTCCATACATGCTCTGGTAGGCTTCAAATTCCTGCATATTACGTGCGGCATAATTCTGCACTCTGCCGTCATCGGTTAAACGGTCCTGCTGGAGATATTCCCACCGTTTCCATTGTTTATAACCGGAACCGCGGACCGTTTTATCCTTATCCGCATAATAGTTTTCGACATCCCGCTGGATCGTGGTAAAGTCGTCCGTAGCAGGATTCTGCCAGATATCCCAGGGATTTTGCTGCCCCATCAGATACCCGCAAGTAAGGATGCCAAAAACTAATAGTGTAAAAAATCTTATTGTTTTCATAATAGTAGTTTTAACATTGATTACTTGCCAGGGGTATCACCTGCCGGTTGCTGGCCAGGGCCCTGGATTTCATTATAATTCGTAATACTCACCGGGGTGTCACCCTGGGGCTGTCCTTTTACATTACCCTGAGTATTATGGTAATCGGTTATTGTTCCGATCTTTTCACCTGCCGGCTGGGTGCCGGTTGTGATGGGAGGGGTGACGGGAGCAGAAGTGATCTCCTTTTCCTTTTTACTTCCCTCGGCTTCAATCTTAGGATCAGGCAACTGGTCTTCAGCAGGCCTGGCATTTGCCGGGCCGAAATCATCTTCTGAAGCCATTTCCCGTGGATCCATCTTTGGATCGGCCATAGCCGCTTCATCGATCCTGGAGGGATTGTCTTCACCTGCTGAAAGCATCAATGCCTGTTCTTCAGGACTTAGCCTGGGGTCTTCCAATGAATTGGTTGCCTGTGCTAACACTGTCGAGAAACCAAACATCAGAAGAATAATGAAGTATATGATTATATTTTTCATTTCTTTCGTTTTAGTATCCCGTTACATTACTTGCTGATGCTTTCCTTCAGACGGATGTTCTCCTTTTCAAGGGTTTCCATCCTTTGCTGCAGATCACTGATCAGTTTGTTTTGTTCGATGGTATAAAGGGTAAGCTCTTCTATTTTTTCCATCATTCTCTTTTGCATATCGCCAAGCATAAGACCATTTTCCTGGATTTCGGTAGCTGAAGGCAGTCCGGGCAGGTGATTGTTTTCCTGGATGCTTTTTTCCAGGTCCTCCAGGCTCATCAATGAATAATCTTCAGCAAAAACATAATCAGGCCAGCTTGCAAGGTCTTCGACAAGTACTTCTTCGCAGGCAACTTTCCCGTTGACAGATAAGGAATATCCGGTTGCCTGGGTCGTGGTGCCGATTCTCAGGTCACTGCTGATGTATGCATCGCCTGAAAAATATCCTGCCCAGTTGGTAGTTCCGCCCGATGCTGTTCCGTAAACCCCGACACGTGTGCCGGCAGTCCCTGTGGCTGATCCATAAACCCCATATGCGGTGGCACTATATGCCCCCGCATCACCTAATCCGCGGACGCCCATATAACCCCCTGTTCCGTAAACTCCTATCCCATAACCATCGGTCGGTGTTGAGACACCATTCACAGCCCTGGTATCGTTAGAAACAGTATGAGTTACCGTTGCACCCAATACATTCGATAAATAATCGGGTGCATTAGTAGCATCAGGATGACCTTGAATGTCAACCCTGCCTACAAATTTGCCTGCATAGTTGGTAGTAGCATACCTTGAAATTGAATAAATCCCGTAGTTTGTCCCTGAAGCGGCTCCTTCTGTAATAAAGAGCCCGCCGTAGTTGTCAGTATTCAAGGCATCCACATTCCAGCCACAGACACCGGCCCCATTCCATCCCGAGTTAGTTTTAATGCCCAGTGCACCTATGTTAAAGGCAGAGACCGGTATTCCCAGGGTTGGACCATCAAGCACACCCAGCATCCCGTTTGAATATGTAAGACCTCCGGTGGAATTGCCTCCGTAAACAGCTGCTTTGCCAGCGGTGTAATTCAGCACATTAAGGCCAAAGCCATTAGGAACCGAATGGCTCATAGCTACATCGCCTGCTGCATCAATGTAAAATGCATTGGCGGAACTATTGGGCTCTACCACAATAACATCCAGTCCGCTGGCATGGTCACGGATTTTGAAGCCGCCGGCGTTTGTCGCCTTGAATTTCCAGTCAGCCCCACTGAAATTATCAATCATTTCGAAAGCTGCGCCACCAGTTCCACCCGCATTCTGTATCCTGATACTCGGAGAAACCATGTTTTTAGATACATGAAGCAGGTAACCCGGTGCAGAAGTACCAATACCGACATTCCCGGTATTGCTGTTGTAGATGTGCGTGCCATTGTACAGCCATTGGCCATAACTGACATTCATTCCAAAAAATACGAGCATTAGTATGATGCCCGATGCGATTTTTACTGTTTTCATAATGAAATTGATTTAAGGTTAATATTGAATGATTTAGTTAAAAGTTTTCTTCCGACACCTTTTAATCCATAGAAAAGACCATTAATGAATCAACTTTTGAGCAGGATTCATTAATTACTGTTGGGGGAAATTTCAGCAGACTCTGGCGTAATTTGTTCTATGACAAAGTATTACCATATTTCTGATCTTTTGGTTAGGACAGTAAGGGTTGACAATCAAATATACAAACAAAAAAAAATATTGTCAAGCATTTCGTCAGCTATTTATTTTATTTAAATTTTTTTTTAAAAATGAAAAAAAACAGAACCTTTTCATAATAAATCCAGTGAATCATTGGTTATACTATGATAAACCAAATCCTGTCTAAACCAATTAATTATTTAAACTATCGGGCAACTTTTACCCAAAACATTAGTCTAATAATTAAATTAACCAAGTTATGAAAAACCTGATTCTCATCGTCCTGATGTTTATTTGCATTTCTTCCTATTCTCAGCATGAATGGGAAATGATTTATGGAAACAATTCAAGTTTCAATTTATCAAATGTAGTTATCACTGATACGGGTCATAGCTGGGGAACTTTAAAAGGTTCCGTTTATTTCAGCCCTGACGGAGGTTACACGTGGGACCTTCTGTTTCAAAACCCGGACTACAACTTTAAAGGTATTTTCTTTCTGGATAACCTCACCGGATGGGTGGTTGGATGGTCGGAAGTGCTGAAAACCACAGATGGAGGGCAAAACTGGGAATTACAAACCCTGCCGAACCCATTGGGGCTTGATGTGGAAGATGTATTCTTCCTGAACCAGGATACAGGTTGGATAGCCGGATCATACAAAACGATTTATGCGACGTATGATGGTGGCGAAAACTGGATTTCTGTACATAATTATCAGCTGTCTAATCACTATTTTCTTTATGATATCCACTTCTATGATGCTTTGCACGGCTGCGCAGTGGGAGGGGCAATGCAATCGCAGCAATCGATAATATTGACGACCGACAATGGCGGAGAAACATGGGTTGAATTATTACCAGATGACAGTTACGGGGATCTTGTGAGTGTCCAGTATATTAATGATTCCCTGGTCTGGGCTTGTGATATAAGCGGGACACTATATAGAAGCACAGACGGCGGCTTCACCTGGGAAGTATATTATCACTGGGTTATCCTGAATTCAAGCCAAATGTATTTTTTTGATGAAAACAGGGCAATTATTGCAGGTGGTTTCAGGCAGGTAATTACTGAAGATGGATGGCTTACTCATGATACGGTGGAATTTGGTATGTATGATGCGATCAGCAAATTTGCCTATGCAGATCCGGACCATGGTTTAGCAGTTGGCAACAACAATATCCTCATAACATCAGATGGCGGTTATAACTGGACCCGTCTCAATGACAGATTTACCCGTATTGGCTTTTTTGACGAAATGAATGGCTGGATCATCCAGGAACAGATGAATAAAAACCTTTTGCACAGCGCCGACGGTGGCTTTACCTGGAATGAAGCTGAAATAGGCACCTCCGGCTACCCTGTCGAATTATCCTTTCCTGATAATTTGGTCGGTTATGTGGCTACTACAGAATCTCAACTTTTGAAGACAACCGATGCAGGAGAAAATTGGGAAATAATTGACCTGCCATTTCAAGGTTATTTCCCGACCGATTTGCAATTTCTCGATCAAAATACAGGTTTCATTTGCGATTATCCTAACACAATATTTAAAACCACCGATGGCGGATTAACGTGGGAAGAGCATCAGGTAGATACGCTGAGTTCACTTACAGCCTGCGATTTTATTAATCCGATGGAAGGATGGGTAGTAGGATGGGATGGAGTATGCGGGAAAACCACAGATGGCGGACAAAGCTGGAGTTTTGTCAACCTTGGCGAAGAAAACCTTAAAGAAATCAAGTTTCTGGACCAGAACAATGGCATTATCACCTCACAATTCAGAATATTCCGCACTTCTGATGGAGGCCAGAACTGGCATCAGCTAGACCTCTTCCTGAACCAGCCGCAAAACATTGAATTTGCCGACCCGATGAACGGCTGGATAACTGACAGGGTGAATGTATACAGAACTTATGACGGCGGATGGACCTGGACTGATTCCTTAAATTTTGAATCGGAGAATTACCGGGATGAATTAACCGATTTTTTCCTGAAAGATACCTCGCATGCCTGGATCTGCACAATGGATGGCAGGATATTTTCTCTTTCACTTTTCCAGGGTACTGATGAAATCAAAGCTCCTGAATTCATAAGCATATATCCCAACCCTTTCTCCAGTCAATTTACAATAGAATTATCGGATCAAGTCAAGAGCGATTTGGTTGTAAGCATATTCTCGGCTGATGGCAGGCTAATAATAAGAAAATGGTTTAAAGCTATAAACGACAACAGGTTAACACTTGATTTGTCAGGATATTCACAAGGACTTTATATTGTTAATATCCAGGGAGAAGGCTTTTCTGACAGCTTCAAGCTTCTGAAGGAATAAAATTCTTCTTTATTCTCAATAAAGCTATTATTACTTCGCCTTCAGGTTAAAACAAGCCTGAAAAGAGTTACATTTGATATTATCAGTCAGGCTATTATCATCTGGCCAGTTAATTTATTTTTATATCACTCGTGTTCAATTGATTAACCAAATCAATATATACTATTTTATAATGAAAACAAAGATCTTTGCTTTGCTGCTTTTTGCAGGACTACTTATGTTGATTTCCTGTGAGAAAGAAGAAAACACAACAGTTCCTGCCACTGGAAGCGACTATGTGGTATTTGCCTGGAATGACCTGGGAATGCACTGTCTGAACCCGACTTACGATGAACTTGTCATCCTGCCGCCTTATAATACAGTAAATGCCCAGGTGATAAAGCGGGGAAATCCGCCCCAGGTAATAACTTCCGGTTTGAATGTCGAATACTCCCTGATAAACAACACCTATTCATACGGAAAGCGTGATTTTGGCGGGTTCTGGACATATTTCACCGATCTTTTCGGGGGTACGGCTCCTGCCAATGATATAGGTTTGACCGGAACGCCCTTATTTGGAACCATGGTCGTTAAGTCAGATATTTATACAGCCGAAGGGATGCCGGTTGTGCCGGTAAACGATGACGGGGTCTGGGATCCATTCCAGGTGATTGAAATTAATGTGAAAGACGGATCAGGGAACCTGCTGGCGACAACCCGTGCCACTGTTCCAACTTCCGACGAAATTAATTGTGCCAAATGCCACTCCGAAGGATCTTCATCCGTATTTACCAATATTCTTATAGCCCATGATAATGAACATGGAACCGACCTGGTTAATCAGAAGCCCGTCTTGTGCGCCAGTTGCCATGGAAGCCCTGCCTTAGGGACAAGCGGACCAGGATCGTCGGGTATCTATCTATCCCAGGCCATTCACGGTTTTCATGCGGATAAAGATGCCGGTTGCTACGATTGTCATCCGGGCGCCACAACGAAGTGCAGCCGGAGCAAAGCCCACATGGGGTCTGACAGTGACGGGAACTGCACCGAATGTCATGGGGATATGGAAAATGTTGCATCAACCATAGATAACGGAAGAATCCCATGGGTCACCGAACCGAAATGCGTGACCTGCCACACCGATGTTGAAGGAGTTGAGACACATGATGCCCTCTACCGTAATTCTACCGGCCATGGAAGTGTTTACTGCACGGCATGCCATGGAAGCCCACATGCGATGTATCCTTCACAAGAAGCAAAAGACAATTACCAACCTGAACATTACCAGGGAAGCAAAATAAAGACAATTGGAAGTTGCGGGGTTTGTCACGACAGTTCAAAAGGCGAAGGATCAGGAGGTGAATTTGATGAAGAGCATGGTGGAACAAGCCCGGAAAAGCAAACCGCATGCCATGTCTGTCATACCGCGATTTCGGGCAACACTGCCGACTGGCCGCACAGCTACACCTGGAAAAACTCAAATTAAATTTCCCCCTCAACTCAACAACTCAAAACTAAACTCAACACTTAACATTCATCACTTAAAACTCAAAAACCCTCGCTTTGCGAGGGTTTTTGCAGTACCCGGGACCGGAATCGAACCGGTACTTCCATCACTGGAAATTGGATTTTAAGTCCAACGCGTCTACCTATTCCGCCACCCGGGCGCCAAATCGAAAATGGAAAATAGAAATTTGGATAGATTTCTGAAAAAAATAGGAACCTCGCAAATGCACCAGATTCCTAATTTCAATTTTCTATTTTCAAATTTCATTCCAGAGCGGAAAACGGGATTCGAACCCGCGACCCCGACCTTGGCAAGGTCGTGCTCTACCAGCTGAGCTACTTCCGCAATACGTCAAAAAGGAGTGCAAAAATAATTAATTTTTATAATAGAACAACGTCATTAGAAATTTTCTTCCTGATAAATCAATTCTGCGGATAAGATTTCCTTTTTCTTTTCAAGATTGACCGCAACCAGTTCACTGATATCCATCACTTCAACCGGTGCTTCTTTCTGAAGGGTTTTCTTACAGAGCGGGCAGGCCGTGATGATGGTGGCTGGATTATTACGGGTGAGGGTTTCAATCGCCTGCTTTGAAACGTTGTCGCGCTGCAGGGCATTGATCCCTGTGCTTCCCAGGCTGCCGCCACAACAAACCGACATATTTCTTTCATCGCCGGCAGGCACCAGTTCAGCCATCTTCCCTATCAGTTCCCTCGGTTCTTCATAAATCCCCGATCCTCGCCCGAGCTCACAGGGATCATGGAAAGCCACCGGTATATCCATTTTTCCCAGGTCGATCTTCTTTTCCTTAACCAGCCTCAGGATATATTGGGAATGATGCAGAATTTCCATTTCAAGCCCGTATTCTTCACGGAACATCTTAAGGCAGATAGGGCATGACAGGACAAGTGTTTTGCAATTAGTGCTTTCAATCAATGCTTTATTGTGCTTCATAAGCTCCCTGGCCAGCTTTTCCTTTCCTGCCATCCACAGAGGCCGGCCACAGCAGACACTGCCGTCGCGGTCGATAAACTGGTAATCCGTCCCTGCCGCCCTCAGGATCTCTTCCATCGACCTTTTAATTGTTGGGGTAAGATGGGTCATGCATCCGGCAAAATAAGCAATGCCGGCTGCTGGCCGCCGTTCTTTTACGAGATATTTGAACGATCCGTCCAGGTCCTTAGCGAAATCAATCCTCTGGGAAACCCGCAAAGCATTAATGTTGATCCCAACCGGGCAATAAGCTTCACATCGGCCGCACAGCAGGCAACTGTATGTCGATTGCATCACCGGGGCCTTGTCCTTTAGGGTCCGCAGAAAATATGCCGGCGGGATCCCGTCGGCCTGAGCATCGGTATGCACCGGGCAGGCATCTATGCAAACCCCGCATTTCGGGCAGGATTGTATTTCGAAGTTGGAATAAGCATTGAAATGCAGACCGGGTTTGATTCCATAGTGCCTGAAAAAGATCAGCATGACCTCGGTAGGGATATGCATAAATCTAGAGTAGGGAAGGCTTACGAAAAACCCGCCCAAAGCAAAGGAATACGCCCACCAGGCAGGGTAAGCAAGGGTTTCAGCAGGCAGGAAACTTCCGAGGAAATGACCAAAATTGTTGGTCAAAAAACTTCCGCCCTGGTACGTTGCTGCTGTAAAGCTTTCTGCCAGTAACCGTAAAGGAAAGATAAGCCACAACGTGGTGATGGCAATACGGTCAAAGGTGGTATGCCTGCTGGTTTTCTTTAAACCGAACCAGTGGGAAGATGCCCGCTTTACCATTGCCAGCACTATCCCACTGAGAACCAGGGCGAGAAAAACATCCATCAATAAACGGAAAACCCCCGGGATTGACATTAACTCATGTGCAAGGACTCGATGGTCATGAACGAAGAATTTCAGGAAAATAGGGTAATATGGCGGGTTGAGATGCACTTTGCTGTAAATCCTCGATTCGATGTTGCCACAAACGATCAGTAAAAACCAGCCCATTGCAAAGCTCATATGCATATAGCCAAGCAAGGCATTTCGCCTGAACATCTTGCGGTGAAGAAGGCTTTCCATGAAAATTTCCCCCGCAGCAGCCAGGGTTTTCGTTGTAAATATCCCGTTTCTTAACAGCGCCTTATCCGATGCATTAAAATCGCTGATCCACCGGTAATACTTGAGTGCCAGCATCACCAGCATGGCGATCAGTCCGAGGAAAAAAGGCAGTACAAACAGGTCAAATGTCATATTCCGATCTCTTCTATAGCTCTTTGGATCCCAAGGATAACATTTCTTGTATTCACGCCGCGGGGGCAGGCAAGCTGGCATTTTCCGCACAACATGCATTTTTCGGCTTCATTCTTAATCTTCTTCACTTCTCCCCTCTTGATATTACCGATCATTTCCCTTAAGCTGAAATTTGTAAAAACCCCGGCTGAACAGGTAGCCGTGCAGGTCCCGCAGGCAATGCAGATCTTGAACGACGGCTCTTTCGAAACCAGGTAACGCGAAATACGAAGGTCGTTGCTGTCGTAATCGATCTGGCGGTCGGAGCTTATGGTGTAGCCGAAGCGGGTCATTTATTCAGGTACTCCATTATTTTCAAACTCGCTGCCCGGGCATCAGCAATCGTCTCATCAATACTTTTAGGCGAGGTGCAGGTGCCGGCAAGGAATACGCCGGGGATCCCGGATTCATTGGCTTGCAGCTGCCTGTCGGCAGGCTGGATGAAGCGGTTCTCATCGGTTCGAAGCTTTAACATTTCAGCCATCTTCTTCGTCCCGGCCGAGGTCACCATACCGGACATCAAAACCAGCAGGTCGACCTTCATTTTCAGCGGTTTGCCGGCCAGGGTATCTTCAACTTTAACAAGTACCGATCCATCAGGATTTTCAAATGCCTCTGAAAGCCTGCCACGGATAAAATGCACCCCCCATTTCTCCTGCGCTTCTTTATAAAGCGCCTCAAAATCAAGTCCGAACATCCGAAGGTCCATATAAAAACAAAAAACCTCGCAGCCGGGTATCATCTCACAGACCTCCGTTGCCTGCTTCACGGCTGTAACACAGCAAACGCGCGAGCAGTAAAGGTTTCCAACTTTTTCATCCCTCGACCCGACGCAATGAACAAATCCAACGCGTTCCGGCACCTTTCCCTGGCTGTTGATAACCTTTCCAGCGGCAAACTTCTTTTCAAGATCGGCAGAAGTGATCACATTATCATAAATACCATAGCCGTATTCTTCCTTCTTACGGGTTTCAAAAAGGTCGAAACCGGTGGCAAGTAAAATAGCATCGGCCTGAAGGCTTTCGTTATTGCTCAGCGTAATATTCCAGGATTCGCCTGTGCGTTCGCTTTGCATTACTTCCGTTAAAAGGTGTATTTTGATGTTGTCAGTCAGTCTTCCGGTAAGATGACCGGTGACTTCCTTCGCAGGCCGCTTTGAGGGGAAAAGCCGGTCCCATTGGCCGACATGGCCACCAAGCTTGTCTTCCTTCTCAATAAGATGAACATCCAAACCGAATGCCGCTAAATCAGATGCAGCTTCAAGGCCGGCAATGCCTCCGCCAAGTATGATAACCCTTTTACTCATCAGTCGTTAATGACAAAATTTTAAGTTTTCGGCTATTGCCGGTTTACCAAGGTATTCCCCGTTTTTACCCAGGAATTTTTTTGCAGGATCATAAGGGATCCCTATTTTATCCAGCAAAGGCTCAACCGGAACCTGGTGGGTTTGCAGGCCAAGGTCCCAGGGATCGTAACCGAGGACCATCCCGGCAAGCTCTTCATAAGTCAGGACGGGGATACCCTGTCCATTATCGCCATAAGTTTTTCCTTCCATTTCGCTGATGGCGTACTGCCAGCGGTCAAAAAAGAAGGGACAGCCCGGACAATTGGTGAGAATGGCTTCGGGCTTGTATGGCTCCATCGACTCAAATTTCTTCTTTGAACAGGCGATGGAATAACCGCGGTTGGCTTTCACGATATATTGCCTGAATCCGAAACCGCAGCAATGGCGGCGTTCAGGGTAATCAACCACCTCCCCGCCCCATTCTTCAATCAGTCCCGCAAGGACATGCGGATATTCCGCTCCGCCAATGCCTTTGCTGGGAAACATTTTTGCATAATGGCACCCAATATGCTCTACAATCCTGAGCGGCTCGCCGGTAAAACGGTTGATGAGCCTGTGCTTTGCCTTTGATGCAATTTCTTTCCTGAATTTATATATGAGATCGCTGGAATGCACCAGGTTCCTGGGCTTTTCAAATTCTTTGCCTGTGGCCTCTTTAAGCATTTGCCTGACCTTTTTCTCAACTTCCGGGAAATGATGCCAGGTTTCCAGCACTTCATTGTACATTCCAAAGGATGTGATGCAGGAAGGTACATAATTATGGAAGCCTGCCTCGGTCATCAGTGCAAACTGGCGGGCTATAACAGTCATTGTAGTTTCAAAAGGGACTATGTCGGAATGATAGGCAATGCCGGTACAGGTAGTGTGAAAAGGATGTTCGCCCATATTTTTGCCCAGGTCTTCCCGGATGATTTTCAGAAATGTGGTCTCCGATCCAGGGAAAAAACTTTGCCTCACGCAGCTTCTCACATAAAAGAAATCATTGTCAGCGATCTCTTTCTGATATTCTCCCCAGATAATCTTTTTACCTTCAATGTTCATCTTTTCCGTGATTGTTATTGTTGAAATTGTATACGTGGAGATAATATTCACTTTTGTGTCCGGGGCTAAATTCTATGCCCATTTCTTCTGCTTTCTTTTTTGAAAAACTCTCCACCTTTTCAAACCGCTCGGTCGCTCCTGTGATGTCAAAGATCTTTTTGAGTTCATCCAAAGAATCCTGAGGTATTTTCCGGAATATTCCGGGGCCTTCCTCATTGTAATTCGCATCAAACCGGGCAAAAACTTCTTTCAGGTTGGCTGTTATCCATTCCCATACGGGGCCCTGTTCCGGGTGCGCTTCAGGCTCGATCTCCTGGGGATAAAGGCAGTAGCCATAATCCAGGATCCACTGGCCAATGGTCCTTTTCAACGCTAATTGCTGGCGGCCTTTTTCAGACTCAACAAAATACCCCAGGTCCTGGGAGAAAGCACGGACTACCGAGATGAGCATACCTGGAACGTTGCCCCGGGGGCAGCGCGTCTTGCACGACATGCATTCACCGCAATACCAGATAAAATCGCTTTTCAGCAGGGATTCGATCTGTTCTTCATCACGGCTTTGAAGGGTAGTTACCAGCAAACGGGGGTCGTAATTGTAGAATTCAGCCGCGGGACAGATAGCAGTGCAGGTGCCGCAATTGATGCAGGCTTTCAGGCCTTCGGTAAACCTCACATCCTGGCTGAACAGGTCATATAAGCGCCCCATATATGTAGTTTTGCTGTCTGTTAAAAGATTAACAAATGTAAATAAATTCAAAATAATATGAATCAAATTTGTTAATTTCGAATCGTTATGCGCTTACAAACATTTCACCTTGTACTTATCCTCCTCAGCGGCATCGTACTGCTCTTTATAATAGGGCCGCTGGTGGGAATGTTTGTGGCCACATCGCCCCAGCAACTGTTTGAATCTTCGAGGGATCCGGAGGTGCAACAGAGCATCGGCCTGACATTATGGGTTTCCATGGCGGCGACACTGATTTTTGCCCTGAGCGGCATCCCCCTGGCCTACCTGCTGGCACGGAGGGATTTCGCACTCAAAAAGATCGTCCTTGGGATCATTGACCTGCCGATCGTCATTCCTCATTCTGCTGCAGGTATTGCCATTTTGGGCTTTTTATCAAGGGATTCCGTCGTTGGTAAATACGCGTCGGCTATCGGGCTTGATTTTGTCGGCGCCCCTGCCGGGATAGCGGTCGCGATGGCATTTGTAAGCATCCCCTTCCTGATCAATGCAGCCCGTGATGGCTTTTTATCGGTACCGGTACGGCTGGAGCATGCAGCGCTGAACCTCGGGGCATCGCCGGCGCGGGTGTTTTTCACGATCTCTGTGCCGCTGGCCTGGCGGAACATCGTTTCCGGCCTGATCCTGATGTTCGCCAGGGGAATGAGCGAATTCGGCGCCGTGGTCATCATCGCATATCACCCGATGGTAACGCCGGTGCTGATCTGGGAACGCTTCAGCTCTTTCGGGCTTAGCTATTCCAGGCCGGTGGCGGTCCTTTTCATCATTGTCAGCCTGGTGTTTTTTATTCTATTGAGATTTTTATCCCGGACACGAAAGGATGCTTGAACTTAAAAACATAACCAGGGGCTACCCGGATTTTAAGCTGGAAGATATCTGCTTCACAGTGGAAGACGGGGATTATTTCGTCCTTCTCGGCCCTTCCGGCGCCGGCAAGACCCAGATCCTGGAGATGCTCGCCGGGCTGGTCGATCCGGATGACGGGACTATTGTCATTGACGGAGAAGAAATTAATGGATGGAAGATCCAGTCGCGCCCGTTCGGCATGGTCTTCCAGGATTATGCCGTATTTCCGCACCTGACTGTCAGGGAGAATATCAGTTATGCTCTTCGCAATAAAGGTTTTGGAAGAAAAAATATTCAGCAGATGGTGGAGGAGAAAGCCGAAGAACTGGAAATAGGCCATTTGCTCAGCAGGCGGCCAAAGACATTATCCGGCGGAGAGCTGCAGCGGGTGGCACTTGCACGGACCCTCATCCGCAAACCCAGGTACCTCCTGCTCGATGAGCCGCTGGCATCACTGGATATTTCACTCCGCCAGGGCTTGCGCAGCCTTCTGAAAAAGATAAACAGGGACGGACAGACCATCATCCATGTTACGCATGATTATGAAGAAGCCCTGGTACTGGCAAATAAAGTTGCTGTAATGCTCCGGGGAAAGATCATTCAACAGGGCCCGGCCGATGAGGTATTCCACCAGCCCGGCTTTGAATTTGTCGCCCGTTTTACAGGGATAAGGAATTTTTTTCCGGCCCGGCTCTACCGCGAACAGGACAGGCAGTACGGTGAACTTGACAATGGATTGGTTGTAAGGTTGAATTCCGAAGAACCGGAAGGGAAAGGTTTTGTGCTGTTGCGGGGTGAAGATATTTTCATATCCCTGACCGATCTTCCTACCAGCGCCACCAACCAGTTTAAAGGGATCATCGAAGACATCAGCCCCTCGCCTTTTGGATTTGAAATTCTGGTCAATTCAGGTACCCGCTTTTACGCCAGGATCACGCGTGAATCCCTTCAAAACCTTGCACTACGGCCTGGAAAAGAAATCTGGATCAGTTTTAAGGCAGCGAACGTCAGGTTCGTCAGAGTGTGAGCAGTTGGACAATTGGGCAGTTGGACAGTTGGACACATATTTTCTGTCCAACTGTCCAACTGTAAACTGCCCAACTAAAGTTTTGCTCCGATCGTCATAAGGATATAATGGTCTGCCGTTTTGTTAGCGACCGGGTTTGATGCTATATCCGGCGTGTTGTAGAAATAATAGTCATCTTCCATCCCGCTGTAAGCATAGGCAATGTCCATGAAGAACCAGCCTTCCTTGAGCCCGACGCCACCGGAAAATCCGAGACGGCTCCCATCATTGATATCGTTCTGATAGGGTGAAGTGAAATATTTGGCCCCTGCCCTGAAACTGAAGATATTATAGCGCCATTCTGTACCGACGCGGATATGATGGGTACCGGTATAGCTGTTTTCTATGGAAGTATTTTCCTCATTAAAATTATAATCGTAAGCGTCTAAGCGGGCCTTTGAGTAATCGGCAAACTCGTAATCGGCGCTGATCAGCCCGACATTCCCGATTATAAAAGCAAGGTTGCCCTGCAGGCGCCAGGGTGTTTGTAATGAATATTCATAATATCCTGACGGGGATGATGCGACATAACGGGTCTGGCCATAAGAGTCGGGTGTATAGAATTCAGAGATCATATCGACATGCCAGTAATCTCTCATATTACTGAACCAGGAAGGGGAATGAAAAGCAGTCCCTATCCTGAGCCAGTCGCTGGCCCTGTAGATCATCCCAACCTTGAAATTAAACCCGCTCCCGTGTGTTTCCAGGTCTTCGATGCGGTCGAAATACTTCAGGTCACTGTTATCGATGTTGCTTTCAGTATAAACCGAAGATTCAAAGTAACGGATCATCGGGATACCGAAGGTCATGCCCAGGTAAAGCCGGTCGTTATAATTAGAAGCGATGCTGAAAACATATTCGTTCATCGATCCCCAGGTGGTGATCTGCTTTGATTGCAGTTTATTTGCGCCTGATGGTACGGGTGAATAATAGGTATTGGAGTCAGGCCCGGGTTCAATGTCAAGCAGGTAATCCCACCAGGCAAGGTTCAGGTCGTAAGCATAATATCCGTAATAATCATCTTCGATATCATTGAAGTTAATGCCATTTGCATCCTTTACATATATATCGAGCAATGAATTATCAGCATTATTTCCCACCATTTCATACCTGTGATTAAAATCGCTGAGCCTGTTCACCCCGGTTGCGAATGAAACATAACGCCATCCGGGCTTTTTAGGATCAGATTTGGATTTTGATGTAATGACCATCCCCGCATTTCCGAGATAGAAATTCGACCTTGTATCCGATCCGATGGTACCGTTATAATTTGATTCCACGTTACCTATGTGGACAGAAGGGGTGATGACGAGTTCTGATGATTTGTAGAGGCCAAGACCCGCCGGGTTGGTGCTGGAAAGGGTAAAGTCGGCGCCCAGGGCACCGAAGGCCCCGCTCATGCCCATATAGCGAGCGGTTCCGCCAATATCGATCCTTGAATACCTCAATGCATCTGCTGAAGTTTGGGATAGTGCTGTAACTGCGGCTGCCAGAATGAGAGCCGAAATGATCATTATCTTTTTCATGATTGAGAACTTAATGGTTATTACCTTCCTCCCCTGGTACTGCCGCCGCCTGAGCTATGTGAGCTACCGCTGCTGCTGCTGCCTCCTGACCTGCTGGCACCACCGCCGCTGCTGCTGCCTCCTGATGACCTGCTGGAACCGCCGCCTGAACTGCCTGTTGATGGCGAGCTGTAAGATCTTGAAGGTGAAGAATAGGAACTTTTTGAACTGCTGGTATTGGACCTGGATGGTGAAGAATAACTCTGTGAAGAGGTACCGCTGCCGGATTTGCTGCCTTCACTGGTCCTCGAGACAGAACCGCCTGTTGTTGCAGGTTTCCGCTCGGGTGTAGTGGTGTATACTTTCCAGGTAGCTTAACCGCTTCCCAGGCCTGGATAACTGCGGTTATAACGGGTGCTCGGGCTGGAATATTACTGTTTTGAAGGGGTAGTCCGTGAACTGGGCG
>CAYJNJ010000059.1:0-29683 GCA_964371595.1 uncultured Bacteroidales bacterium
GCCGGATCCCTGGTACGGTGGCAAGGATGGTTTTGAAAAAGTATACCGTTTGCTCGACGAAGCCTGTGAAAAACTTGCTCATCTAATTATTCAGGAGCATCATCACCTTAAAACCCAAAATCAATGATCCCCGACCTGAAAACAATACAGGAAGCGGCAGAAAGGATCAAGCCCTATATTCACCGCACCCCGGTCCTTACATCACAAAGCCTGAATTCTATTTTAGGCGCTGAGCTTTATTTCAAATGTGAGAACTTCCAGAAAGTAGGCGCTTTTAAATCACGTGGTGCCTGCAATGCGGTATTCACACTGGATGATAAAGCAGTTTCAAGGGGGGTGGCAACCCATTCTTCCGGCAATCATGCACAGGCGCTGGCCAGGGCGGCTCTCATCAGGGGTTGCAAGGCTTACATCGTTATGCCTGAAACATCTCCGGGCGTTAAAAGTAATGCAGTCAGAGGCTACGGGGGAGAGATCACCTTCTGTAAACCCACGCTCGAAGCCAGGGAAAGCACGCTGGCAGAAGTGATACAACGGACAGGCGCCACAGAAATCCATCCTTACAACGATTACCGCATCATTGCCGGACAGGCTACAGCGGCAATGGAACTACTTGAAGAAATCCCTCCGCTTGATATTATGATGGCCCCTGTCGGAGGCGGCGGATTGCTCAGCGGGACCGCTCTCGCCACATCTTACATTAGTCCTGCAACTAAAATCATAGCAGCAGAGCCTGAAGGTGCGAATGACGCTTTCCGCTCGTTTTCTGCCAAACAATTTGTACCCTCCGTCAATCCTAAAACCATTGCCGACGGCCTGCTGACGTCCTTAGGCACCCTCACCTTTCCCATAATCCTTGATAAAGTGCACAGTATCATAACGGTTCCGGAGGAATCAATCATTAAAGCCATGATGCTCACCTGGGAAAGGATGAAGATCATTATTGAGCCTTCATCAGCTGTGCCCCTGGCTGCAGTCATGGAAAACAGGAAGGTTTTCGAAGGTAAAAAGGTTGGGATCATCATATCAGGCGGGAATGTCAGCCTGGATAAACTGCCCTGGTACCCGGGGAGGGAATCATGAAAGGTACGCTTTACCTCATACCGACATCGCTGGGGGATGAAGCCCCGGTTTCGATCCTGGCTGAATATAACCTTCAGGTAATCAAAAAACTATCTCATTTTGTTGTGGAGGATTTGCGGACAGCCAGGCGGTTCCTGAAGAAAATACTGCCGGAGATCAATATCGATTCCCTCACATTTTATATTTTGAATGAACATTCTTCAAAAGACGAAATCGCCGCACTTCCGAAAGTATTGCTGGAAGGCCACGACCTGGGCTTACTTTCGGAAGCAGGCCTCCCCTGCGTTGCCGATCCTGGCGCAAGTCTTGTCAGCCATGCCCATGAGGAGGGGATCAGGGTCATTCCGCTCAGCGGCCCTTCATCGGTTTTCCTTTCCCTGATGGCCTCGGGTTTTAACGGCCAGAATTTTGCCTTCAGCGGATACCTTCCCATCGACAAAAGGGAAAGGGTTATGAAGATAAAGGAACTGGAAGCGAAGGCCCTCCAATCGGGACAAACGCAGATCTTTATCGAAACGCCTTACCGGAACCGGCAGATGATGGATGCATTGCTTGAGACATTACATCCTTTCACAAAGCTTTGTATTGCTGTGGACATTACGCTTCCCGGTGAGTTTATTCGCACGATGGAAGCGGGGAAATGGAAAAAGTCCGGCTATCCTGAAATTAACAAGAAACCGGCAGTATTCCTTTTAGGGATATAATCAATGGTGATGACCGTGGGCGCCATGCACATGCCCGTGTGCGATCTCTTCCGTAGTGGCGTCGCGCACCTCAAGGATCTTTCCTTCAAAATACAGGTCAAGCCCTGCAAGCGGATGGTTGAAATCGACAAGAACGCTGTCGCTGGTAACTTCCAGTATCTTTCCTGAAAGCGGGTAGCCGTTCTCATCTTCCATAGGGACGATCTCACCGGCCTTGATTGCATCTTCATCAAATACCCCGTCTATCTCAAAAATCTTTTTATCCAGCTGGATGATATTTTCATCTGAAGCCTGCCCGTATGCTTCATCTTTTTTCAGTGTAAAAGAGAAATCATCACCGGCATTCAGTCCTTCGAGATTTGCTTTGAAAGATGGCAGCAAGCCCCCTATTCCGAAAAGATAAACAAACGGGCGGTCTTCCGTAACTTTCTGGATCAGCTGCCCGGCCTGGCTTTCTTCTTTTAATGTATAGGTCATCGATACTACCTTGTTTTCACCGATTGTCATAGCTTTAAGATTTTCAGGTTATTTGCCGCAAAGATAACAAAGTACTTATTTCAGAAAATTTTTTCTTGCATGCTGTAATGAATTGATACAATATCCGTTTTATCTTTAACAACTTAAAATATTTTTCCTTGAAAGATATTGTCCTTTCCATCCATGGTCTTACCAAGCGATATGGTTCTATTACAGCCGTAAGCAACCTCGACCTGGAAATCGAGCGCGGTTCGGTTTTTGGCATACTGGGGCCTAATGGCAGTGGCAAAACCACGACTTTAGGGGTTTTGCTCGATGTAACCAGGCCCGATGCCGGCACATTTTCATGGTTTGGCAAGCCCCCTGACAAGACATTACGGAAACGGATCGGGGCCATCCTTGAGGTCCCGCTTTTCTATCCATACCTCAGCGGGAAGCAGAACCTGGAACTGGTGGCAAAGATCAAGGACCTGCCTGGCGATGATATTGATGAAGCATTAAAGACGGTAGACCTGTATGAAAGGCGTGGCAGCAAATTCAGGACCTATTCACTAGGGATGAAGCAAAGGCTGGCAGTAGCCTCGACACTTCTGGGCAATCCGGAAGTGCTGATCCTTGACGAACCGACCAACGGGCTGGACCCCAGGGGAATAGCCGAGATCCGCAACATCATCCTGAATGTAGCTGCAAGGGGCGTTACCATTGTCCTGGCGAGCCATATCCTCGACGAAGTGCAGAAGACCTGTACACACATGGCCGTTCTTGAAAAAGGCAAAAAGCTTTTTTCCGGGGTGGTTAACGAAGTGCTTAATGATGCACAATGGGTGGAACTGGCTTCTGAGAATATGGCAGGACTGGAACTCGTACTGAGGCAGGTTGATTTTATTGAGAATATCCAGGAAGAAGGTGATAAATACATCATCAAGCTCAAATCAACCGTAAGCCAGGCCGGGCTGAACAGCTTTTTCTTCAGCAAAGGCATTGTGCTTACCCACCTGGCATTGAGAAAGAAATCGCTTGAGAAATATTTCCTTGAATTATTGGACAAATCATGATAAAACTGGTAAAGATCGAGCTTCAGAAAATCCTCCCCTACAAGATGTTCTGGGTGATGAGCGGCATCTATATGCTCTCGTTGATTTTCTTTTCTTACGGCCTGCCCAGCCTGATCGATTATTTCTCGATGCGCTCCGATATTCCCGAGGTAAAGCTGCTGATGAAATTGCTCTACAATTTCCCCGATATTTGGCAAAACCTGGCCTGGGCCGGATCATTGCGCTTCTTCATCAAGATATTCATCGGGATGATAATGATCATCCTTGTCACAAATGAATATTCGTACCTGACGGTCCGTCATAATGTGTTCAACGGGCTGAGCCGCACCGATTTCCTGATGTCGAAAGTTTACGTGGCAGTAATATTCAGCATTGCCGCTACATTGCTCATCTTTTTAACCGGAACGACACTTGGCCTGATCTATTCATCGACTCTTACCGTGCAAGCATTCTTCGGCAAGATGATCTTCCTGTTCGGATATTTTGTGGAGATACTGACATTTCTTCTTTTCTCTCTTATGGTGGGGATCCTGGTGAAACGCACCGGTTTTGCCATTGGTTTGCTGTTTGTTTACCCCATACTGGAACTCATCGTCCAGCAGAAGATACCGGAGGACATCCAGCCTTTTCTCCCGCTCAATGCCATGAACCATATCCTTCGCACGCCAAACACTTCGCTTATCCAGTATGATTCGCCGAGTTTTGACATTGAATTGCAGACCGGCCTGCACGGGCAGGATATCATCGTGGCTTTGCTTTATGCTGCAATGTTTGTCGGGGTTTCGCTTTGGGTGATACGTAAGAGGGATTTATAGCATGGTAAATAAAACGCAATGCATGTAACAGAAGCTTTTTCAGAACTTGAAAGCAGGGTAAGTGCTGCCCTGGAAAACTACTCCAATGTCCACCGGGGGAGCGGCCATTATTCGATGGTATCCACTCATTTATTCGAACAGGCAAGGGGCATTGTGCTGGATCACCTGGGACTATCCAAAAGAAACTATGTGGTCATATTTTGCACCCCCAGAAGGGCTGAAGTCCTCAAATCCTATCTGAAACCCGGAAGTTACCGCTGTCTTTCGGGCAAAGAAACAGGCCTTCCCCTGGGTGTAAGGGCACTTGCAGTGCAAAGAAAAGCTTTGCCCAAAGGCATCCCTTTCCTGGCCGGGGGAGGGACAAGCAGGCTGATGTCGCGCGACTGGGTCATCTGGGCAAATGCACCCGACAGGTTCGAAGCGGGGACACCTGCCATCATCAACATCATTGCCTTTGCCGTGGCGCTCCAGGTTATTAAGCAATCAGGGATCAATGGTTTTAAATGTGATGCCCCGGAAATACCGGCCAGTGAATTACTGTTCAAAGACGAACTGGAACAATTTGCCGGCAGGGAACTGCTGGACCATCTCAGGCAAACGATGATCGGATCGAACAACAGTGTTCCATCAACAAAGGGTAACAGCCCATATATCAACCTCGACAATGCAGCCAGCACCCCGGCTTTCGCACCGGTATGGGACACCGTAAAAAAATCATGGCGCCAGCCCGGGCAGGCCCACCAGGGGATAATTACTGAAGTCCGGACGGTTTGCTCCCAATTACTGAATGCCCCACTGAATAGTTATGACATTATCTTCACTTCCAATACCACTGAAGCTATTAACCTTGTAGCTGAAAGCCTAAGCAAGGAGTCTTTGCAGGACTTTGAACCAGTTATTATGAACACGCTCCTTGAACATTCCTCGAATGACCTCCCTTGGCGTTTCATTCCGGATCACAGCCTGATCCGGTTCCCGGTAAATACGGAAGGCTTCCTCGATCCCGCCGGACTTGACAAACTGATGTCGGCCTACAACCAGGAAGGACTGCACGGAAAGAAAAGGATAAGGCTTGTCGCCGTTTCCGGGGCATCCAATGTTTTAGGCACTTATAACGATCTCGGCGAGATTGCAAAAATCGTTCACCGGCATGGTGCGAGGTTGCTTGTGGATGCTGCCCAGATGGTTGCCCATCGAAAAGTCGATATGGAAAAATGCGGGATAGATTACCTCGCTTTTTCGGCACATAAGATCTATGCTCCCTTCGGCAGCGGGGCGCTGGTAGCCAGGAAAGGGATGCTTAGCTTCTCCCCTGCCGAACTGGAACTCATCCATTCATCAGGGGAAGAAAATATTTCAGGCATTGCCGCCTTAGGCAAAGCATTGGTGCTGTTGCAACGGATCGGGCTTGATGTGATCCGGGAGGAAGAACTGGTATTGACCCGGAAGGCATTGCTCGGAATGTTGCAAATACCAGGCATTTCAATATATGGAATAAAAGATGTTGAATCACCGGAATTCGTCAATAAAGGCGGTGTAATTGTGTTCAACCTGAAAAATATCATGGGCAATGTGGCTGCAAAGAGACTTGCCGAGCAGGGTGGAATTGGCATCCGGTTCGGTTGCCACTGCTCCCACATCCTTGTAAAGCACCTGCTGAATGTTGGCCCGTCGCTTGAAAGATTTCAGCGTATTATGCTGACATTCCTCCCAAAAGTCCAGCTGCCGGGCGTTGCCAGGATAAGTATCGGTATAGGAAATTCCGAAAAGGATATTGATGAATTGATTTCGGTTCTGAATGAATGTGCTGGAAAATCCGGCACCGTCGATAGAAAAGCAAGCAGGTCAAAAATGAAAGAATATCTGAAAAATACAGTTGCAGAAGTTTATCATCTCCAATAACTACCTACCTACCGCTAACCGCCGACCGCCGACCGCCGACTTTATCTCCCCTATCCTCCTCAACAACGGCGGGTGTGAATAGTAAAAGAATACATAAACCGGGTGCGGGCGCAGATTGCTCAAATTATTGACCGAAAGCCTGATCAGCGCATTGCTGAGGCTTTCACCGTTATACTGCGTAGCCGCAAAATGATCGGCCTGGAATTCATGCTTTCGTGAAAAAGCATTCAGTGCCAGTCCTAAAACCACTGATAAAGGCGTGTATAAAATCCCGAAAGCCACTACGCTCAGGTGAAAGCTTGACTCCCCTGCTCCGAGGGCCCCGGATAAATATGGGCTTCCCAGGAAGCGGGAAAGGATAAACAGCATCAATCCGGTCTGCAGCACGGATAAAACAGTGCCGGTCAGCGTGTGTTTCTTTTTGTAATGGCCTATTTCGTGGGCAAGTACAGCTACAAGCTCATCCACCGGATGGTCTTTTATCAAAGTATCGTATAATACTATTCTTTTCTTTCTTCCCAACCCGGTAAAATATGCATTAGCCTTAGTCGACCTCTTCGAGCCGTCGATCACATAGATGTTTTTCAGGTTAAACCCGGTTTTCCTGGCAAAAGCTTCGATGGCATCACGCAATTCGCCTGTTTCGAGCGGCGTTTGTTTATTTAACAAAGGAACAATAATGTTTGAATAAAACAGCGTCATGAAAATGGTGAAAAAGCTGATGACGCCCCATGCGATGAGCCAGAACCACTGTCCTGTTGCGCCATAGAGCCAGACCACCAGTGAAAGGAGCCCGCCACCGATCACAATTGCCAGCAGCCATCCTTTCAGTTTATCCAGGATGAATGTTTTCACCGTGGTCTTATTAAAACCGAAACGCTCTTCAATTACAAAAGTCGCATATAAAGAAAAAGGCGTTCCCAGGAGGTCGGCAACCAGTCCAAGTGAACCAAAAAACAAAAGCGCCATCACGATCGGATTTACGGTAAGCTGTCGTATGCTTTCATCCAGGAAAGCAAAGCCGCCAAAAATCAGCATGGCCATCACCAGGATAAAATTGAAAGCTTCGGTCAGTTGGGAAAAATTGTGATTGGCTTTAAGATATTGCTGCGATTTCCTGTAGTTTTCGCCATCGTAAATACCCGCCAGTTCCGACGGAAGCTCATCACTCCACAGGGTTTTATTCAGATAGTCCAGGATCCTTTCGAGGAAAAAATCGAGGATAACAATAATAAGGATGGCGCTGAAAATAATTTTCTCCATAAAAACGAAAAATCAATCTTAATAACTGCCCGCCCTTTTCCGGAGGAACCATTCCAGTGTCAGGAGCCCTGCAATGAGCAGAAATATCCAGCCTTTATTGAGCAAATCCTCGTATTTTCTTTTGGTGTAGCTAACCGGCCTGATGTCTTCACGGGCAAGGATTTCCTCTGCCATTTTATCAAGATCGGCCGGGAAAAACATCTTCCCTCCGCTGCCTTCCGAGATCTGGTATAGCAGCTTATGGTCGGCAACGGTATTCAGGGCTTCAAGGTCGATGGCGGAAACCGAGAACTGGCCTGAAGCCGAATTCGGTATCCCGCTCAGGCTGGCCTGGGCCTGGAACGAATAATTCCCCGGTGGGAAAATGCCTGCGTCGAGATGGAAGGAATTGCCTGATTTATTGAAAACATAAGGGAATTGGTTGCCTTCCTCGTTCCGGATCGTGATATTCACTTCCGGCTCAATTGTCAGTTCATAGCTTTCATTATAAACTTCCGCATCGAAAACCACATGCTCGTTTTCCCTGAAATTACCCTGGTTGTAAACCCTGAAGTTCTTTTTCTGGTCTTTCAGGCTAAGGTACTGGACGATTTTATTCACCAGTTCATTAAAAGCCTGGTGGTTCTGCAATTTCGCATAATTGAACATACGCCATTTCCACAGCCCTTCGCCGGCGATCACCCCTGATCTTCCGTCGAGCGTTTCATTCATTAGGATCAATGGCCTGGAAGTTTCCACGCTGCCTATGCGTTGGTTCAGCAATACCCTTGCGGAATTCGACACCTGGTATTCACCAAGCGGGGCTATCAACGGGGGCAGGTCGGTAAACCAGGCCTTTGTGGATTCGCTGAGTGAAAAGGCTGAGAATGAAATATTCTGAACCGGCACTGCTTCTTCAAAAACAGGCTTTGTGCCTACTGCCAGGTTCAATCCTGCTTTCCACTGATTAAACCTGACAAGGTCCGATTGCTGGCCGAGAATGAAAAGGGCTGGGATTTTTCTTTCGCTGACAGCCCGGAGCAATGCGTCGGCAGGATAATCACGTGACGGGAGCTGGTGAAGTATCACCATGCTGTAATCTTCGACTTTTCCGGTAAAATCCTCCAGGAGCATTTCATCGACCACATAGTTCATATTGGAGCTGATTGCCTGGTTCAAGGCGGAAAGGTCAGGATGCGGGGAACCGGATATAAGCAGCACCCGGCTTTTAGAATCCAGCACTTCGATAAAAATATCTTTACGGTTATTTTCGGCTGAAAGTTCGCCTTCCACTGGGTCAAGCCTGATGGAGTATTTCTGCAGCCCGCTTTGCTTAGCGTCGATCACAAACTGGAATGTCTGCGTAAAATCATCCTTGTCGATAGTAAAATCCTGGGCCTGGATGACATTCCCTTCATGAAAAACCTGGACACTGCTCCGGCTGCCTGCTGTTCCGCCGGCCCTGACCACCACTTCAAGCGGAAACCGGTTATTGAGGTACACCACGCGGTTAAAATTGACTTTTGCCAGGATAAGGTCTTTCCTTAGGCTGGTATCGCCCAATGCGATGGTATAAATCGGGTAAGGCCATTTGCCGGCCTGGTAAACCGGGTTGGCGCCGGTATTGTATATCCCGTCCGAAGCCAGGATCAATGCCCCGACATTCATGTTGGTGTACAAATTCCCCAGCTCCGAAATAAGTCCCGAAATATCCGTCACCTGGTCGTTGTAGCTAACATTTCCCGAAAATTTATCATCCTGTGTAAGCTGACCGGCATTAGTACCGAAGATGTATCTGCGGACCTCGGCAATGCCTGCCAGCTTTTCCGATACCTGGTCGGCAGCAGTTAAAAATGATCCGGTATATTCGGAAGAATCACTGTTAAGCAGGATGGATTGTGAATTATCCACTGCAAAAATGATGACCGGCTTTTCTTTTTCTTTAGTAATAGAGCGGATAAACGGGGAAAGGAGCATGAAAGAGATCAGGAAAATGGTGATAAACCTTGCTGCTCCCAGGATAATTTTCAGCCAGGAAGGGAATTCATTCTTTTTTTCCCTGAAATAAAGGGCAATAGCATATCCCCCGGCAAGCAGCAGGCAAAAGATTACGAGCCATGATGGCTGACCGGTGAAGAGATTAGGTATCAAATCAGGTATTCATGCCCCCGCAAACGCTGATCACCTGGCCGGTGACATAGTCGGATAAGTCTGATGCAAGGAAAAGGGCGATATGCGCAACATCTTCCGGCTTGCCACCCCTTCTCAACGGGATTTCCTTGATCCATGCCTCTCTCACATCCTGTGGCAGCTTGGCCGTCATTTCGGTCTCGATAAATCCCGGGGCAATGGCATTGCAGCGGATATTGCGGGAGCCAAGCTCCTGTGCTATCGATTTGGTGAACCCGATAAGGCCGGCCTTAGATGCTGAATAGTTGGACTGGCCGGCGTTTCCGTTCACACCGACTACCGAGCTCATATTGATGATCGAGCCGAAACGCTGCTTGAGCATGTGTTTCTGCACGGCCCTGGTCATACTGAAAACTGATTTGAGATTTATTTTGATGACCAGGTCCCAATCGGATTCCGTCATGCGCATTAGCAGGTTATCACGGGTAATTCCGGCGTTATTTACAAGGATGTCAACCTTCCCGAAATCGGCAACGACCTGGTCGATGAGGGTTTCTGAACCCTGGAAATCGCTGGCGTCGGCAGCATATCCTTTGGCTTTGCGGCCAAGCGCTGCGATCTCTTTCTCCAGGCTTTCCATATTCTCATCAACCCTGAGGTCGGTAAATGCAATATCTGCGCCTTCCGCAGCGAACTGCAGGGCAATAGCACGCCCGATCCCACGGGCAGCTCCGGTAATCAAAGCGGTTTTATCTTTTAACAGCATAGCTCTCTTTTTTTATCAAATTTAGTAAATCTGCCTGAAAAGGGCATTAAATCCACTTTATAAGGTTAAAATCCTGGCGGTGAGGCAACCATTTATTCTTCGGATATAACCTGAACGCATAATGGTACACTCCTATTTTCTCCATGGGTAATTTACAGGTAAATTTTGCTGTTCCCGGGACAGCTTCGACCATTTTCATCTCAGCTTTCAGCATGACTTTTTTTACTGAATCCATTTCTTTTTGTCCGAAAAGGACATCGATTCCCAGGTCTTCTGCCTTTATTCCGTTGAGTTTCAGCTCGATCTCCGCCACAAAATCATCACCAAGGCCTAGTGCCCTGCGTGAAGGATCGGGAACCCCTATCCTCTTCACTTCCAGGTGGCTCCATCCGGAACGGATACGGGATTTCCAAGCGTCGATCTCATGGGCAAGCCGGAAATTATCCTTCTGCATCAGGCGCGAACGCCCGATGAGCTTGTTGTAGAACTTGTGCTGGTAATCGTCGAGCATCCTCTTCATCGTATAATTAGGGGCAACTTCTGCAATGCAATTCTTTATATAACCAACCCATGTCTCAGGGATCCCATTTTTACGCTTATAAAACACTGGCAGGATCTCTTCTTCAAGCAGGTTATAAATAGTCTCGGCATCCAATTCGTCCTGGAAATGCTGGTTAGCGTATGTCCTTGCTTCCCTGAGCGCCCATCCGGCATTCGGCCTGTATCCTTCGGCCCACCATCCATCGAGCACACTGAGGTTCAGAACGCCGTTCATGACGGCCTTTTCACCGCTTGTCCCCGAAGCTTCCAATGGCCTGGTCGGGGTATTCAGCCAAATATCCACCCCACGGACCAGCTTTTTAGCCAGTTCGATATCATAATTTTCAATGAAAAAGATCTTTCCGAGAAATTCAGGGCTTTTCGAAATTTCGATAATCCTTTTGATCAGATCCTGCCCTGCTTTATCCGCAGGATGTGCCTTACCAGCAAAAATGATCTGGACCGGGTATTTTTTATTATTTAAGATGGTACCCAACCTCTCCAGGTTATTGAAGAGGAGATGCGCCCTTTTGTACGTGGCAAAACGACGCGAAAAGCAGATGGTGAGGGCATTTTCATCGAGCGAGTCAATCATTTTAAGCTTGACTTTCGGATTTTCCTGCCTCCTGGTAAGTTCATCAGAAAGCCTCTCGTGCAGGTAAGTGATCAGTTCTTTCCTGTAATGGTTCCGCAGGTTCCAAATCTCCTTCACGGGAACTTCCCTGATCTTTTCCCAGTAAGACGTATCGGACTGGTTATTTATATATTCCTCCCCGAAATGCTTTTTGTAAAGATCCAACCAGTGGCTGCCGGCCCAGGTCGGAAGATGGACACCATTGGTAACATAGCCGATATGCAGTTCATCGGCATTGTATCCTTCAAAAAGGCCGGTGAACATCTCCCGTGAAACCCTGCCATGGATACGGCTGACCCCATTGACCTCCTGGGACATCTTCACAGCCAGCACACTCATTGAAAATTTTTCCTCAGGGTTGTTTTCTTTGTATTTTCCAAGATTCATGAACTCCTGCCAGGAAATGTTGAGCCTTTCGGGATAATGTGAAATGTAAGTCCTGAGCATGTCCTCATCGAATGAATCGTGCCCTGCCGGAACAGGCGTATGCGTAGTAAACAGTGATGAAGACCTGATAACTTCCATTGCCTGGTTGAAGGTAAGGTTGTGCTCCTGCACCAGTATCCTTAGGCGTTCCAGGTTCAGGAAAGCGGCATGGCCCTCATTGCAGTGGTAAACATCGGCCTCAATTCCAAGCTCCTTAAGCAGCCGGATTCCTCCAACGCCCAGGAGTAATTCCTGCTTGAAGCGGTTTTCCCAGTCACCGCCATAAAGCTGGTGAGTTACACTGCGGTCGGCCATGGTGTTATCGGAAATATCCGTATCAAGCATGTATAAGATAATCCTGCCAACCTGCACCTGCCATACCTGTGCATAGAGGTTACGGCCGGGCAGGGCCATGCTCACTTTCAACAGTTCGCCTTTGCTGTTTAGCACCCTTGTAAGAGGAAGATGGGAGAACTTTTGCCGGTGGTATTCAGCGATCTGGTCGCCCCAGAGTGATATATTCTGCTGGAAGTAGCCATAGCGGTACATTAATCCCACCCCGACCAGGTTTTTATTCGAATCACTGGCCTCTTTCAGGTAATCTCCTGCCAGGATACCCAGGCCCCCTGAGTACGTTTTAATATTATCATAAAGCCCATATTCCATGCTGAAGTAAGCGATCTTTTCTTCGGGCTTGTTTTTGGATTCAGCCATGTAATTTTCAAACTTCTCATAAACCGCATCGACCTTTTTCAGGAAGGCGCTGTCCTTTTCGAGCGCCTTCATCCGGTTGATATTGAGCAATTCAGCCAGTAACCTGGGATTTCTGTTGGATTGTCTCCAGAGTTCAGGATCGATCTGCTCGAACATCTCTTCGGCTTCATAGTTCCACGTCCACCAGAGGTTAGCCGACAAATGGACCAGTTTATCCAGTTTTTTCGGGATGGAAGGCTCAACAACGATACGGTTCCATATCGGCTTTTGCTCAACAGGGATGTCTTTCAGGATATATTCCTTCGGCTGGGTCTTATCTTTGAACAAGTCATACCTCTCCTGCGACTTGTTTAAAGCAATTGAATATGCCGTTCGGTAATACTCGAAAAATTCGTTCCACAAAGCTGAATTGGCAATTTCCAGTGCCCTGTGCCGTGCAAAAAGTATCTCTTCCACTTTCCACTGTGATACGGTTTGGATGAATTTTGTCATCTCGGAAAGCACTTCATCGACATTGGAATCCGTCCTGGTCAGGACTTTTACAGCATCCGGCTTCTTTTTCACAAACGACATCGCCCATAAACCGAAGCCTGCCAGGCTGGTTGTAATGGTTGGTATGCCGAAAGCTAAGCTTTCCAGGGGTGTATAGCCCCATGGCTCGTAATAGGAAGGAAATACGGTCAGGTCAAATCCGGGCAGAAGATCGTAATATGCCTTGTTGAAAATACCGTCCCGGCCATCCAGGTAAGCCGGGGTAAACATGATCTTCACCCTGTCACCGGCTTCATTTTTCAATCCGGCTTCACCGATCCTTTTCAGCACCGGGTCATATTCCTCGTGATAGATATTATGGGTCAGGTATTTCTGGACAAGCGGTTCGCCCGCTGTTTTGCTTTTTATCCTTTCGAGCAGTTCCCGGTTAGGGCCAACAAGGTTTCCCGGAACCATGATACAGGCCAGGATAGGTTTCCCGGCCATTTTATTCAGCTCGCCAAGACTGTCGATAAAAAGGTCGATCCCTTTATTCCGGAATTCATATCTGCCGCTGTTCAGCAGGATCATTGAATCCGGGGGTACGGCATGGCCGGTGAGTGCGCTTGCTACTTTGAGCAAAAGGTTTCGGGAAGATTTCCGCTTTGACTGCCACTCTTCCGGACCGGGGACGATAGCCGGATCAAAGCCGTTGGGTGTCACGCAATCAGGTTCCTTGCCCAGGAGAAGCTCACATTCCTTTGCAGTGATATCGGATACGGTAGTAAAACAATCGGCGGCTTCAGAAGTGCATTTTTCAAGGGAATATTTCGATGTAATATGGTAGGAATGGGCCAGCAGTGCCGGATCCAGCTTCTCCATGTGTTCATATAACAGTCTTCCGTTTCCCGCAATCGACCTGCCAAGCATCGTAGCATGGGTGGTAAACACTGTTCCGGCCTGTGGCATATATTTTTCAAGGTAAAGGATACCGGCACCTGTCATCCATTCATGGAAGTGTGCAATAATTCTTTCCCTTGAGGTAAAATGATACTGGTAAAAGCTCTCTATTACCTTCCCGGCGCCATAACCAAACATGACGGGCTCGATATAGTCCCACCCCCCTGAAATGGAGTCAAGGTTGTAGGTTTCCCAGAACTCAGCCAGGATCTCGTTTTTCCGGGGGAAAAATGTAGTGAAATCGAGCAGTATAACAATTGGCTTGCTTGGGATATTCCAGCGGCCGATGCGGATATTCAAGCCTTCCAGTAATGCCCTTTCTTTCCATTGCCTGAAAAGATGGGCATCTTCGGTGAATTCCGGGTTTTTCCTGGTTTCTTTCCAGACATCGGGTCCGATGAGAATGAAATGATCACCATATTCATTGCTCATCGATTGCGCTTTGGTACTTATAACTGTGTGAATGCCACCTACTTTATTGCAGACTTCCCAACCTACTTCGAATACATAATCGGGTTTGAGAGTATCAGGTTTTTCCATGAGTATTTTTCAAAATGAAGTGCAAAAATATTCTTTTCTGCAAGACTTGAACGTCCCGGAAAAGAAAGCGGATAAATCAGAAATGCAAAGTGCTTATTTACTTTTCTTTGGCTTTGCCGTTGTTTTTTTAACAGGTTTCGCTTTTACGGCCTTTGGAGCAGTTTTAATTTTTTTCAATGGCACCGCGACAACTTCCGGAATACCTGGAGTGGGGCCTTTTTCAAGCCTCAGGCGGAAATCAGCAATCACATTCATATAGTTAATATAGGCTTCATAAGGTGATCCATAAGGGTTGAAATATTTATGGACATCCCCGTCGGAAAACCACTTGGTGCACATATAGTAAAAATGGTCGGAAGCCTGGAGGTAACACCAGTCTTTCTGAATTTCAGGATCATCGGAATTTCTGACCATTGCTTCGAGCGCATACAGGTTATCGCTCGCATCATCCTGCAGGTCATTTCCAAGCCAGGCCGTAAGGTCACGCTCTTCATCGGCCCATGAGATCGGGTCTTCAGAATGAATTGCTGAAATTGGCTGAAGCTTTTCAGAAAGCTCAGAAGGTGTATTGAATGAGAAATCGGAATGTGAAAACACCCTGGCAGGAAGCGCTTTCATGAAATCGAATATACCGGTTTCACGCCACTGGTGCTCGCCAAATGTTTCATAATCCATGAACAGGTTTACGACTTCGTGCTTTGGCTCGACCGCATTGAGCCAGCCGACGAATTTCTCAGCGGTAAGAGGCCATTCCGACCAGCCCCTTTCCGAAAAACGGAATGCGATATCGTCTGAAAGCTGGTAGTTTCTCAACAAAATTTTCAGCTTAGGGTTGATGGCATTGCAATAAATAAAATTCGGGCTCTTCCAGCCCAGGATATGCTTGGCGCCTTCGGTAAGCTGTGTTTTAAAGCCCATTTCCGCTACCATCTCCCCTATCCCGTCGGAATAGATCAGCTCGGTATTCCTGAACGTGGTCGGTTCCTGTTTGAAATACTCTTTGATCATCTTGCGGTGCTTGTTAACCTGTGCCACAAATTCGGTCTTGCTTTTCAGGGAACTCAAAGAGTGCGAATAGGTTTCAGCCAGGAATTCGACATTTCCTGTTGCCGCCAGTTTCTGAAAACTTTGCAGTACATCAGGGGCATACATCTTCATCTGGTCGAGGGCGGCTCCGGATATGGAAAAACTGACACGGAAAGCCGGGCCGTATTCTTTAATAAGTGACAGCAACAGCTTGTTCATCGGCAGGTAGGATTTATCGGCTATCCTGCGCAGGATGAACCTGTTCTGGTAATCATCATAATAATTATGATAAACCCCGATGTCAAAAAACCGGTAGGTTCTGAGCCTCATTGGCTGATGAATCTGGAAATATAGGCAAATCGACCTCATCTGGTATATTTTGAATAGGTTAACTTTTTAGCATTTCTTCATAAACTTCCTTGACCTTCAACCCGGCATGCTCCCATTTGAGGCTCTCCACCTCATTTTTCCCGTATTTGGTGAACATCCGGTTCATGCCTTCATAGCGTGTTACAGCATAAATAGCATCTGCCATTCCATGGACATCCCAGAAGTCAACTTTCAGGGCATGCTTGAGTACTTCCGAAACCCCTGACTGCTTGGAGATCACAACCGGCACATTGGAGCGCATCGCTTCCAGTGGCACGATCCCAAAAGGTTCTGAAACGGATGGCATAACAAATACATCTGACATGGCAAGCATCCTGTCGACCGATTCGCCTTTCAGGAAACCGGTGAAATGAAATTTATGTCCCATACGGAGCTGGGCCACGCGACGGATCATTTTTTCAAGGAGGTCGCCGGAGCCGGCCATGACAAAACGCACGTTGGGGTCCCTTTCCAGGACCAGTCGTGCGGCTTCAATGAAATAATCAGGCCCTTTCTGGAAGGTGATCCTGCCCAGGAAGGTCACAACTTTTTCGGGCACATGCTTGCCGCCATTAATAGATTTAGCCCCGGAAGGCTCGACGGCATTATGCACCGTTACAACCTTTTCTTCGGGAATCCCGTATTTTTCAATGATGATATTACGGGTGAAATTACTGACAGCGATGATCTTATCGGCTTCTTCCATCCCTTTTTTCTCCATTTCGTAAACCGGAGGATTGACGTTCTGGCCTGAGCGGTCGAATTCGGTGGCATGGACGTGGATCACCAGCGGTTTGCCACTGACATATTTCGCAGCGATACCGGCAGGATAGGTGAGCCAGTCGTGGGCGTGGATAATATCAAAATCTTTGGAGGCAGCCAGGGCGGATGCAACAAGGGCATACCGGGATACCTCTTCCATGAGGTCTTTTCCGTAACCACCGGTAAATTCATATTTTTCAGAGAAAACATTGCTCTCTTCTGCGATCTTGTTCAGTTCGGTCTGAGAATGAATGCGTTCAAATTCTTCAGGGCTTACATAAGGAATGATACTGGAACCGATTTCCATGTATTCGATCCTCTTCCAGTATTCTTTATATTTTGAAGATTTCATGTTCACGTTGATATCGCTGGCGTTGACGAGCCTGACAGCTTCCTGGCTCTCATCGCCATAAGCTTTGGGGACCACGAAGATCATCTCCACACCGTGTTTTGCAAGCCCTTTTGTAAGGCCAAAACAGGCTGTCCCCAATCCTCCCGAAATATGTGGCGGGAATTCCCACCCGAACATTAAAATTTTCATAATACCTTAATTCCAAATTCCAAATTCCAGATTCCCCGCCTCCATGCCTCCATGCCCAGGGGGTGAGGTCAATGCTCAAATCTCTTAATCAATTCATTCACCCTCAGCAACTCAGCCACGCTCCATGCCTGCGAAACCGCCCCACGTGCTATGTGCGGCGGGTCACCGTCGTAAATCTCCGAAATAGTGCCAATCCCATGCTCCGTCATCACTTCTTCAAATTTATTAAAAAGTGACTTAATAAGCGGTAATCCCTGCTTGCCATATATCTTTAAATAGCCTTCCGAAAAATGTCCGAGCAGCCAGGGCCAGGCCGTTCCCTGGTGATAAGCTTCATCACGGGTCTTCTGGTCACCATGGCAGGTTCCCTTGTAAAGCGGGTTGTTCGGATCAAGCGACCGGATCCCCCTTGGGGTAAGCAATTCTCTTTCGACCACATTCAATACCTGCATGCGCTTTTCTTCATCCAGCGGGGAATAAGGCAGCGACGTTGCCATCAACTGGTTAGGCCTGACAGACAAATCACGGGATTCGCCATTGACACAATCCGCCAGGTAAGATTTTCCTTCTATCCAGAAAGTTTTGACAAATGCTTCGGGGATCCCGTCTGCAATCGGTTTCCAATCGTTGACGAATTTCTTATCTCCGCTATTTTCCGCCAATTCTATGGCAAAACAAATGGCATTATACCAGAGTGCGTTGATTTCGATCGGCATACCATGGCGTGGTGTGACAGGTTTTCCGTTCACCACGGCGTCCATCCAGGTTAAGGCAAGTCCCTGCTGCCCGGCCCAGATAAGGCCATTCCCCTGCATATGGATATAATCAGGCATCCCGGCACGGTACCCTTCGAGCACATTCCTGATCTTACTGCCATAGGTTTTCCATATCTCCTCATATTTTTCTGACCGGATGGCGTATTGCTGAAGTGCCCAGATAAACCAGAGCGAAGCATCGGCCGAATTATAAGCTTTCTTGTTTTTAATGCCGAAATTAGGGAAGAGCGGTCCTTTCATATCCCTGACCATGGTGTCGATGACGGCACGAAAGGTCTTTTCATCATCCAGAACGAGGGTTAGCCCGGGTAAAGCGATGAATGTATCCCTGCCCCAGCGGCCAAACCAGGGGAAACCGGCAATAATATCGGTCCTTTTATCCTTTTTCACGATAAACTGCTGGGCTGAGTTAACCAGGCAGTTTTCAAAACTGTCGCGCGGTATCCTTTTCTTTATTTCCGTATCGAAAGCCCGTTTAATGGCTGATGGTGCAATTTCTTCCGTTCCTGCACAAAACACGATGCTTTCCCCTTTTTTAATATCGACCTCAAAAAAACCCGGGACCAAGAGGTCCTCCTGGTATTCGTAACCTCTCTCCATTTCAGCCTGGTACTCTATATTATAATTCCAGTCGGGGACATGGGTGTATTCGGCCGTCTTTGAAAGCTGCATATATAGATGAGAATAGCCTGAATAGAGCTTCATCCGGATGCCGCCGGGCACTTTATCGTATTTGGTATTGGCATTGATATTGGCTTTGCTCAGCCTGTGCACGTTGCGGAACGCCAGGAAAGGCCTCAGCCTGAGCCTGGTCGGCGAATGCGCATCCATTAATGTATAGCGGATCAGGTAGCGGTCGGCATTGGTGGTAAACAGGTATTCGCGCTTCAGGATGACCCCTCCGACCTGGTAAACGTTATAAGGGATAGGATCGGTGGAGAAGAAAGTGAGGTAGCGGTGCCCGTGAGGGTAATAAACGCCGCCCGGGTATTTGTGTATACCCAGGTTGAATTCGGAACCGTGCTGAATGATGGTTTCATCCAGATTGGAAAGCAGGACGTGATTGTCGTCATCCAAAGCCGGTTGTGGCACCACGAGCATGCCGTGGTATTTCCGGGTATGGCAGCCGACAATATTACGGCTGGCATAAGCCCCGGCGCGGTTGGTACGGACCAGTTCCCTGCTCAATGAGTACTCCAGGTTGACAAGCTGTTTTTTATCAAATTCGATATAGCTCATATGGCTTTAATAATCAATATATTTCGTGATTGGATCAAGGCAAAAATAGAACTGCAAAGGTAGGGAAAGATTTCATTTCTCATTTCTCAATATCAATAACAATTCTCAATTATTGTTATTGCGAAATGTTATGAAAAGTGAAAAGTGAATAGTGAAAAATGGTCATTAGGTGGTCATTAGGTTGCATCCGCTTTGACCGCCGACCGCCGACCGCTGACCGCCGACTGCCCCTGCGGAGAGAGGGGGATTCGAACCCCCGGTCCGCCGGCTGGCGGACAACGGTTTTCGAGACCGCCGCATTCGACCGCTCTGCCATCTCTCCTTAAAAGTCTTAAGTCTTTGGTCTTAAGTCTTTAGTCAGGTTATGAGTTCATAACAGCTACATACTATCTGAACTTTATTGAATAAGCACCAAGGACTAAAGACCAAAGACTCAATCAGCGGAGAAAGAGGGATTCGAACCCCCGGTCCCGTTACCGGAACAACGGTTTTCAAGACCGCCGCATTCGACCGCTCTGCCATTTCTCCATTGGCGCGGCAAAAATACAAACTTTTCGCTTGCCTTGCCACCCCCGGTGAAAAATTGCCACTTTCTGACTGATCTTTACCTATAACTGATTAATTTTCCTTTTAAAGATTGTTTAATTTATCTTTGTATATATCAGGATCAACCTAAATTAAACCTTTTGCCAATGAAAAGATTCATTTTACCCGTCCTGGCTGTCTTTTTCTGCCTAAACTTCAATTCAATTCAGGCTAAAAATATCCAGGCTTATCTGAATTATACCGTGTTCAATGTCCCGGGACAAAGCCCATATATCGAAACCTACCTGTCAGTATCCGGTGAATCCGTAGCTTATGTGAAAAATGATAAAGGCCAGTTCCAGGGGAGTATCGAAGTGACTTTTATCTTCCGCCAGAATGAAGAAATCAAAGAATATGACAAATACCAGCTTTTCAGCCCGGAAATCGGGGATACATCATTCATTGATTTCAGCTTTATCGACCAGCAACGCTATTTCATCCCGCAGGGGACCTATGATATGGAGATCATCATTTCAGATCTTCATGCGGATAGAAAACCTTTTTCAGCTATTCAGCCGGTCGATATCAAATTCGAGGATTCGAAAATTTGCTTCTCAGGGATACAACTGGTGAAATCCGTCGCCCCTGCCACCGAACAGAATATCACGACCAAAGGCTCCTACGACCTGATCCCAATGGTCTACAATTTCTACCCTGAAACCATCAATAAGTTCTCTTATTACACGGAAATATACAATACTGCAAAAGCGCTCGGGACCGCTGAAAAATTCCTTGTGGTCTGTATGATCAAATCATTTGAAACAGGCAATGCACTGAAAGAATTTGTATCCTACAAAAAGTATGATGCCCAGAACGTGGTCCCTGTACTGAATGAATACGATATATCACGGTTGCCCAGTGGAAATTATGAATTACAAATTGAAGTCCGCAACAAGGAAAATGTCATGGTTGCAGAAAATTCCATTTTCTTCCAGCGCAGCAATCCCAATATACAATTCCAGCTTGAAGACCTGGTCGCAATCGATGTGAACGCCACATTTGCCAGCAGGATTACCAGCAATGACACACTGCAGGAATTCATCAATTACCTCGACCCAGTCGCTACCGAACTCGAAAAGAATTTCATTTACAAACAATCACCGGCGGCGGATCTGAAAACAAAACAACAATTCCTCTATAATTTCTGGCTTTCACGCGACCCCTTGAATCCTGAAAAAGCCTGGAGCGATTATTACACCCAGGTGCTTGTGGTAAATAAGGTGTATAAAACCCAGATCAGCAAAGGGTATGAAACCGACCGCGGCAGGGTTTACCTGAAATACGGCCCCCCTAACGTCATCAGCGAAAGCTACAACGAACCCAGCAGCTATCCTTATGAGATATGGCATTACTACCAGCTCAGCGACAACCAGCGGAACAAGAAATTCGTTTTTTACGCCTTTGATATGGTCACGAATAATTTCAAGCTGCTCCATTCCGATGCCATCGGGGAAATTCAAAACTACAAATGGGAGATCTTCCTTAATAACCGCTGGTACGACCCCTATAACGTTGATGCCCAGCAGCCACCGAATATTTATGGCGGCCAGGCCCAGGATTATTACCGCAATCCGCGTTGATCGGGTTTGTTGTTACAATTCAGGCAGAGTTATTATATTTGCACCCTGTCATTCTTAATCTGATCTGATGTTTGTTATCTATGCCTTATTCAGGGCCTTTGCCTGGATAGTATCCCGATTACCTTTCCCGCTCCTGTATTCATTTTCCGCCCTGGTCAGGATATTTTTGCAATATATAATCAAGTACAGAAGACCAATTATCCTTAAAAACCTTCATAATTCATTTCCGGAAAAATCCCAGGCGGAAATCAAGACAATAGTTGGAAACTATTACCGGAATTTAGCTGATATCACGCTGGAAGTCATTAAATTAGAAAGTATCCGCCCGGAAGATTTGAAAGACCGTTTTAAATTCAAAGGATTTGAGCATTTAAACGAAGCTTTCGACAACGGCCGTAGTGTCATTTTAGCCATTGGCCATTGCGGTAACTGGGAATGGATGGGTGCAGCCCTGGGATTGCTCTCCCCGGTCAGGGGATTTGGCGTCGTTAAGCCATTGGCAGACAAAAATTTCCATAAATACCTTGAATCACTTCGTCATCGTTTTAACCAGGATGGCACTATCCCTTTCCAGCATACCTACCGTGCACTCATCCGGAACAGAAAGGAAATGATTACCATAAACGGGATTGCCGCCGATCAGACCCCAACCCGTGCAGAGATCAATTACTGGAGCAGGTTCCTTAACCAGGATACGCCTTTTTATATGGGAGTTGAAAAACTAGCGAGATCCCTTGATTTTTCAGTGGTTTTTATGGATATTTACAGGACAGGCAGGGGAAAATATCTGGGCGACATCCAGCTTATCACCCACGATCCTAAAAATACATCAGACCAGGAAATCACCGAAGCGTACATCAGGATGCTGGAAACCTCGATCCGACGCCGGCCCGACAACTGGCTTTGGTCGCACAGGAGGTGGAAATTTGAAAGAACAACAAGCTGATCAGGGACGATTGTGACATTTTAGATTTTAAATTACATTTGAACATTATTCTCATAGTTTGAAAATAGCGGTCGTCATACTGAACTGGAACGGTAAAAAGTTCCTTGAAAAGTTCCTGCCCGGGGTCATCAGGCACAGCTCCGGTATGGCCGATATTATCATTGCCGACAATGCCTCTTCCGACGATTCGCTGGATTATCTTGAAAAAAATCACCCCGGTATCAGGGTCATCAGCCTGGGTAAAAACCATGGATTTGCCGGTGGCTACAACCTCGCCCTGGCACAGGTCGAAGCTGATTATTACATTCTATTGAATTCGGATATTGAAGTAACCGCCAATTGGATCGGGCCTGTTATCAGCCTGATGGAAGCCGATCATTCTGTTGCCGCCTGTCAGCCCAAGATCAGGTCGTACCACGACCCTGCAAAGTTTGAGTATGCAGGTGCCGCCGGGGGCTTCATCGACAAATACGGTTACCCTTTCTGCCAGGGACGCCTTTTCCAGTCGCTTGAAACGGATGAAGGCCAGTTTGAGCATGCTCGGGAGGTATTCTGGGCAACCGGGGCCTGCCTGTTCGTCAGGGCTGATGTGTTTCATAAGCTGGGCGGTTTTGATGATGAATTTTTCGCCCATATGGAGGAAATCGATTTTTGCTGGAGGGCGAAAAACCTTAGATATAAAATAATGTACTGCCCCGGTTCGACCATATTCCATATCGGCGGCGGGACCCTGCCCAAGCGCAATTCCCGGAAGACTTACCTGAACATCCGGAACAACATCATCATGCTTTTTAAAAACCTGGAACAGGAAAGATTGACAAGGGTACTGGCAACACGCATACTCCTTGATTATATCGCAGCTTTTAAATTTTTGGTCGATGGTGGCTTTAAAGATATGGCGGCAGTGATCAGGGCGCACTTTTATGTCTGGATGAACCTTTCAAGGCTGCGTAAAAAGAGGGAAAAGATATCGCATCAGCGGGTTTCCCAGATCTATTGGGGAAATATAGTTTTGCAGCATTACCTGCAACGGAAAAAATCGTTCCGGCAGCTCAACCCTGACCGCTTTACTGAGAATCCCGGAGCAGGCTCAAAATAGCCAGGCGGTATACTTCCAGTCCAAAGCCACAGATAAAGCCATCGGCTGAAGGGGCCGTTACCAGGTTCTTCCTGAAATCTTCCCTGGAAAAAACCTGAGAGATATGCACTTCGACTATTTTAGCCGGCACTGCTTTCATCGCATCGGCAATCGCGACTGAAGTATGGCTGTAACCTCCGGGATTAATGATGATCCCATCCTTTTTAAATCCTGCTGCCTGTATCGCGTTTATCAGTTCCCCTTCAACATTGGATTGAAAATAATCCAGTGAAATACCGGGAAATTCTGCTATCAGTTTCGCGAAATAATCTTCAAACGACTGGTAGCCGTATATTTCCGGTTCCCGCTTGCCGAGCAGGTTCAGATTGGGACCGTTGATAATCAGTAATTCCAAATTCCAAATTCCAGGTTCCAAATTTAAAATTTAAAATTCTTAAATCTACAATCTATAGGGCACAAAACGAAGAGTACACTTTATTTTTGCCGATTTCATTGTTTAATTGATTGATAAACAAGGCACTTCCTATTTTTGCCGACATCCCTCAAAGATAAAACGAATTTAACTTCCTTTAATTTTTCTTTAATAAATTGCCCGGTTCTTGCCGGTTCGTTTAAACCATGTTTAAAAAGGTTTAAAGGAATGTTTAAAGAGTATACTAAAATGCCGGAATTAACGCTTATGTAAGGCATTGGAGACGCAGCGGAAAGGAGAGACTTATGCCGCAATTAGCCACCGTCCACCCAGCCTCCATTTTAAAACGTGTTAAGTAAAAAATATCGTTGGTAATACCATTGGTGATACCATTGGTGATACCTAAACACGGTTTTAAAATGCCTCTACAGGGGGGTATAGTGTACAAAATAGGCCTTTAAAGTGCAAAAAAATGCGAAATGGAGGGGGTATAATGCCACTTTAAAACTATTTAAAACGCTATAAATACCCATTTAAACAGCTGTAATCATGGTAATTACAGATTGGGTTATTGGAATAATTGTGAGATTTAGTGTGCGCGTGTGGTACAAGGTAGACTGCAAAAGTGTACTTCTGGATTTATTCTGGTCGGAATCTCATTGCTCTAACATTGCATACAAGTGAATTATCCTGCCTTTCTTTTTTGCCCACCTGAGGTTTTGACTTTCATTTCTTCAATGTCTTTTTCCTGATAGGCAATGAGCTTCTTTAAATATTCTATCTGCTCATCTTTCAACTTGCACTTTTGGCAATTATACTCCGGAGGTGGCTCATCAATAACTGATGGTAGAATAGTATTCCTATAATAATTGGCCCCTTTAATAGCATCTTCTGCGCCTAAATCGCTGAAAAAATAATCAAAAGAAATGTTATAATATATTGCAATAGCCTGAATGATCTCGAGCGTGGGCTTTTGATTTCCTAATTCGATTTGGCTAATTGTCCCCCTCGTAAGCCCAGCATCCTCAGCGAATTTCCTTTGAGAAAGCTTCAATGCATTTCGTAATGATTTGATTTTTAGGTGATATTCCATATTGTTAATAAATATGTCAAAAAAGTGTTATAATATATTGCATTGCTAAAAATCTTAACTATATTTGCATTGTTGCAACACCGTAACAAATGTAAAGCAGAAAACGATGGATGTCAATACCATTAACAAAAAAAAGATTCCAGGGGACTTCAGAGTAGTGGCAAGAATGACAGGTAGAACTTCAGAAGCTTGTCGAATGGCGTGGAGCAGGAAAGAAGGGAAAGTCTTTGATGAGGTTAAAGCCGCACTTGAGGCCATCATTATTTCACGGGAAAAATTGTATTGCAAATAATTCTAACATGGAATTCTACAATAATATCATGTGTGTCACGGGCCGGGAACTGATCCATTCGGATGGCAACCAAGAGGGAATTCTTTCTCTTTCTATGTATCAAAAACTCTCCAGGGAGAAACGAATTAGGGTGGTCAAGCGCGGGTGTAGACAAAGCCCTGCCCTGGTTGAATACGCAAGTATCCCGGACATTTATAAGCGACGCCTTGCCGAAAAAGGTATCTCTCCCCAGCCGCGCCGCAACGCCATCGAAGCCCACATGCAGATTGATCCGGAGGCCCGGGCATATTACTCCGATTACACACTCTCCGACGGTCGTCACCTTCACCAGGACAAGCAGCTTGAGTACTCTGTAAACGCTGAACTGTTGAACTCCATCCGAAGGATCACCAACGACCGGATGGCCTTGCGCAAAGCCCTGGGTGGATCCACGCGCAATATATGGCCTAACCTGGCTGAACAGGTCTCTGCACTTAAGACTAAGCTGGGCCACTCACTGCCCGACAATCCCCGCCGGTTAAACAAACGCCTGGCCGAATACAGAAAGTCCGGTTACATCTCCCTGATCTCAGGCAAATGGATGAACAATAATGCAAAGAAAGTCGCCCTTCAGGATCAGGAGGCCACCCTTCGCCAGCTGCTGAGAAAGCATAACAACCTGGATAATGAGCAGGTAAAAGACCTTTATAATATAGTGGCCAGCAAGCTGGAGTGGGAGACGATCTCCGCGTCCACTGTGGCCAATTATCGCAAGAAGTGGAACCTGGAGATATATGGAGGCCTTCACGGTGAGACCTCCTTTGACAACGCCCGGGCGATGCTTGTAAAACGTAAGGCCCCGGCCCTTCCCCTGGTGTACTGGACGATGGACGGCTGGGATGCTGAGCTTTTATACCAAAAAACCGAACTGGGCACAAAAGGCAATTCCAAAACCACCTACCACAACCGCCTTACCCTGGTGGCCGTTCTTGACCCTTCAGTAAACTACCCGGTCGGATATGCAATCGGGGATCATGAGACACCCGACCTGATCCGCCAGGCACTCCGTAATTCAGTTAATCATACTGCTGAGCTCTTTGGTGAGAGGCACCGTGTTTTGCAGCTGCAAACTGACAACTACGGTAAGAAAACCCTGATGGCTTTTTATGAAGCCGTGTCGGATACGTACACGCCCGCCCGGGTGAAGAATGCCAAAGCCAAAGTCATTGAGCCATATTTTAAGAGGCTGAATAAAAAGTACTGCCAGCTTATGCCCAACTGGTCGGGCTTTGGTGTCAAGTCAAAGAACCAGCCCAACGAGGACTATTTAAATAAGATCCGGCACACTTTCCCGGACGAGGCCGGTGTGATCATGCAAATTGAACGGATCATGGAAATGGAGCGTGCATCAAAGATTGACAAGTTCAGGGCTGCTTATTCAGAACTTCCGGACGCCGACAAACGGCTCCTGGGCGAGGCTGAATACCTGCACTTGCTGGGTGAGACCACGGGCAAAACCAACCGGCTGAGTCATGCTGGAATGATCGCCACCATAGGCGGTGTGAAACGCGAGTATGACTGCTTTGATCCCGGCTTCCGCAAACTCAACTTTGTCAACTGGACACTCAAGTTTGACCCGGCCACCCCGGAACGGGTACTGGCTGAAAACCCCGAGGGGACAATCCGCTATATGCTCCAGGAAAAATACATCCAGCCGATGGCCCTGTATGATCGCCAGGAAGGGGACTCTGATCAACTGCAACTGGTGCGTGGCTTTAACAAGGGCATGAAAACTGAAATCCTCGCGGGGATGAAAGAGGATCACCAGCTCGTCCAGGGAATATTCCAGGACAACCCGAAGTTGAACGATACCCTGGTCAAGATGGTGCTGTGTGATTCCAACGGACAGCATAAGGATCAGAAGTCAGCCCTTCGCCTGGGCAAGGCCCAGAAGCTAATTGCTAAGCATGACCAACAGGATAAGCGCAACCAGGAGCATGAGTTTGATGCTGCTCGCCTGGAATACTGTAAATCGAAAGTCGACATCAATAAATACTTAAATCAATAAATCTACTACTATGAAAATTGAAACCAAACAACAGATCACCGAGGCCCTGAACAGGTTCCTCTCTCAGCACTTAATGCCTGCCAGCGACCTAGCGAAAAAGGCCGATGTTAACCAGGCATACATCTCCCAGATCCGGCAGGGAAAATACACTACGACGGTCGGAAATAATGAGGTTGAAATAGCCTCCAAGTACTTTGAAAGGATAGCTAAGGTGATCGGGTTCCAGATAGAGCAAAGTTACTGGAGCACTGTTTTAACTCCTCAGTTTGCCCATATCCTGGCAACGCTTGAGGATGCCCGCAGCTTTGGAGAAACCAACCTGATCATCGGAGGGACAGGGAGCGGAAAGACATACACTGCTAAAATTTTTGCCCTTCAGCATCCGGTTGATGTAGTCATGATTACTGTGGGATCAACTGACAATATTGGCGACCTTATCGATAAGATCACCGAAGCCTTGCACATACCCAGCCCGGCACGCACAAAGTCAAAGAAGATCCGGCAGATTATAAAGGCAATGTTGGACTTAAAACAGGCCGGTAATCTGCCCGTGCTCATACTGGACGAGGCTGAATACATGAAGATGCCTGCCTTGTGCTCCATGAAAGAGCTTTACGACAATCTGCACGGGGTGGCCTCCATTGTTCTGGTTGGAACCGACCAGCTGACCCGAAACATTGAAAAGATGCGCAAGAAGAATAAGGACGGCATTCCGCAGCTTTATCGCCGCATCAAATTCGGTATCCGGGAGCTGCCTCCAATTGACCGATCCTTTAAAGAGTTTTTAAACGGCCTTGAACCGGGCCTACAAAGGTTTATAAAAGCCAACTGTGACAACTATGGTGAATTGCACGATGTCCTTGTACCGGTCTTCAGAGAGGCTGAGCGCATTGGCCAGGCTCCGACAGAGGAATTGGTGAGAACAGTACTTGGTATTCGTAACTAACACGGCTTCACGGGCAATATGGCAAAAGCTTTATCCTGCATGGCACTTCTGAAAAAGAAATATGATCTTCTACAGTTTGAGGGCGAATGGTACCAAGCATTCGGAACCCCTGAGGCCCACGGTGTGTGGTTCGTTTGGGGCAATTCGGGCAACGGTAAGACGACATTCGTCCTCTCCCTGGTGAAGTATCTGGCGCAGTTTGGCAAGGTGGCCTACGACTCCCTGGAGGAGTCATCGGCCCATACCATGCAGGAAGCCTTTCTAAGGGTTGGGATGATGGATGTCGCCCGACAGGTTGTATTGCTTGAGCGTGAATCACTCGCTGAGTTGTCAGACAGGCTGCGTAAGAGGCGATCACCTCAGATCGTGGTCATTGATAGCTTCCAATACGCTGAACTTGATTACAGGGCTTATAAACGCCTGAAAGAGGCAAACCCTGGTAAACTGATCATATTCGTTTCACATGCCGACGGTAAAAAGCCCGCTGGCAGGACAGCTAATTCGGTCATGTACGACGCCTCCCTGAAAGTATGGGTGGAAGGTTACAGAGCCTTTTCAAAAGGACGCTATATCGGCCCGGTTGGTTCGCTGACCGTATGGGACGAGGGAGCTGAAAAATACTGGGGAAAATGAGCAAGATAAAAATCAAAATCGACAAAGACCTGGATTACATGGTGTACGACGCCACCAGGCAGCAACTCACTTATTACAAACGGGGCCGGATGGTGGGAGGTGTCACCGGAGAAATTGCAGAGCGCAATTTCAGGGATCTCCTGGACAAAGGCAATAATATCAAACTACGATGATGACCTGCGAACTGAATGAATATCTGAAAGAAAAGCTTAGCCGGTGCCGTAAGCAATTGGCCGAGCTTAAAGGCAATGACCTGGCCACCCTGAATAGCCAGGCCATATTATCGGTTAAGATCGCAGCACTGCAAGGACGTATCAAACGCCTGCATACTCATGCGACCGATTACGAACCTGAGTACACCATCCCACGGCACTTAATCCAAAACCCAAAAAGATGAAAACGCGAAAAGTAGAAATCAATTCAGAGGCACAGTGCCGCAACTGCCAGGGCACCGGCAGAGCTTACCAGCAACCGTGTGAAGTCTGCGAAGGCTCAGGCCTGGTCAATGTCCACAAGGACATCTATATCACGATCACTCCTTTAAAAGTAAGCAATAATTCACCTAAAAGTTAAGAAAATGGAAACACAATCAGATGAAAAACAAGGGATGCCAATTGACATCAAGAACCTGACTCCGGAGCAACGCGAGGAGTTATTAAACCAGCTCAGGAGCGACATAGATGCGCAGGCCCTGCGTAAAAAGCGCGACCGCGAAACCTATGAGGAGCTCAAGAGCATGGCCATTAAAGACTCCTTCGACCTGCTGGCTACTGCAAGCAAGCTGTTGATTGAGACTAAGGACAGCGTATTCGAAAATTTCTCTGACATTCTTACCCTGAAAAAGCAGGTCTTTGGCCTTACTGATGAACAAATGGAAC
>CAYJNJ010000060.1:0-29632 GCA_964371595.1 uncultured Bacteroidales bacterium
CACTACAGAATATTATCGCAGTCATTATTTCGAAAACATTGACCTGACCGATCCTTTGATTCTGAACACCCCTTTACTGCCGGCAAAAGTCATCGATTATCTTTCTTTATACATCAATCCCGGCGCCCCCCGTCCTGACCAGGAAAAGAATTTCATCCGGGCTGTTGATTCGCTGATGAAATTCACCGAAGGAGGGCCAGGGGTAAGGGAAATGATTGTGAATTACCTGATCAACGGGTTCCAGGCATATGGATTTGAGACGGTGATGACTTACCTGGTGGAGAATTATGTTTTGGGGCAATCATGCGTGAGTGACCAGCAGGAAGAAAAGCTCAGGATGAGGATTGAAGGATTTAAAAAACTGGCAGTTGGCACCACTGCACCGGGGATCACGGTCCCGGATTCCAGCGGTGACACACTGCGCTTATCGGAAAGTGAAGGAAAGAAGACCCTGCTGATATTCTGGGCCGGTGATTGCCCGCATTGTGAAACCCTCATCCCGGAGTTGAAGAAGCTTTACGTACAATACGGGGATAAAGTCCGGTTCATTGGAATTTCCGTGGATAAGGATGAAAATACCTGGCGAAAGGCCCTGGGGAAAAATGACCTTCCCTGGATCAATGTTGCGGAATTGCAGGGCTGGGACGGAAAGATCGCACAGGATTATTATGTTTATGCAACACCTACTTTCTTTGTGCTTGACCCCGGGCTTAAAATACTTGCCAAGCCCAATGGTATGGCTGAATTGAAAGGATTGTTAATGGAATAGTCTGGGAAAAGATCAATCGATCCTTTTTATATCGGCGCCAAGCATCCGGAGGCGCTGATCAATCTGCTGGTAGCCCCTGTCGATCTGTTCGATGTTATGGATCACGCTTTTTCCTTCAGCGGAAAGGGCGGCGATGAGCAAGGCCACGCCGGCGCGGATATCTGGTGACACCATATCGATACCACGGAGCATGTGTTCGCGGTTCAGGCCGATGACGGTAGCGCGGTGCGGATCGCAAAGGATGATCTGGGCGCCCATATCGATCAGCTTGTCAACAAAGAAAAGCCTGCTTTCAAACATTTTCTGGTGGATGAGGACACTGCCTTTGGCCTGGGTGGCTACCACAAGCACGATACTGATCAGGTCGGGTGTAAAACCCGGCCAGGGCGCATCGGCAACGGTCATAATCGACCCGTCCATAAAAGTTTCTACCTCGTAGTTCCTGTGTTCAGGAATATAGATATCATTGCCCCGCTGCTCGATTGTAATCCCAAGGCGTTTGAAAACTACCGGTATTAATCCCAGCGTTTCGAGCCTGACGTTTTTGATGGTAAGTTCCGATTGGGTCATCGCTGCAAGGCCGATAAAGCTGCCCACCTCGATCATGTCGGGCATCATCTCATGGCTGCATCCACCCAGGTAATCAACACCTTCGATAGTGAGCAGGTTGGAGCCGACCCCGGTGATCTTTGCCCCCATGCAGTTGAGCATGCGGCAGAGCTGCAGGATATAGGGCTCACAGGCTGCATTGAAGATCTCTGTTTTGCCTTTGGCCATTACGGCAGCCATGATGATATTGGCTGTGCCCGTAACTGATGCTTCGTCAAGCAACATATAGCAACCCTGCAGATTTTCAGCTTCAACCGAATATAGTTTTTCTTCTTCGTCGAAGATAAACTTCGCACCCAGGCTCTGAAGGCCGGTAAAATGCGTGTCGAGCCTTCTGCGGCCTATCTTATCGCCACCGGGATGCGGGATGTAGCCCGCTTTGAACCTCGACAGCAGTGGACCCAGTATCATGACCGAGCCACGGAGGCTTGCCGCCTTCTTTTTAAACTGCGGCGTGCGCAGGTACTCAAGATTTACGTGATTTGCATAGAAAATGCAGGTCCCGGGAGATGGCTTTTCGATTGTCACTCCCATTTCCCCCAAAAGCTCAATAAGAAAGTTGACATCGCGAATATCCGGGATGTTGCTTATGGTAACTTTTTCCGGGGTAAGGAGGACGGCGCAAAGGATCTGCAGTGCCTCATTCTTTGCCCCCTGCGGACGGATTTCCCCTTTCAGTTTCTTTCCGCCGAGGATTTCAAAAGAACTCATCCGATTTTTTTGCGCAATTTATGAAAATTGCCGCCACCCTGGTTGGAGTTCCCGTTATTATTTCCGTATGGATTGCCTCCGCCGGGCTTGATGAATTTCTTTTTCTTGTTGCGTGCAAGGATCTCGTTGGTATGGCTGAGCTTATGATCTTCAGAAAGCTGAAGACGGTTGCCGGAAAGATCACCGAGGTTTTTCAGGATCACATCGTCGTCAACGGAATTCCTGTTCCAGTTGAGGTATGATTTTTTAAGGTGGTTGGCGATAGTTTTGATCAGGGCTTCTTTTTCAGGGCCTTCTTCAAAAGTAACGGCTTTTGCAATGATCATTTCAATATTCCTGCCATAATGCCTGTAGCGGATATTACCTTCCTGCTGGTATTTGATCTGTTTATGCTCAAAGCTGAGAACTTCCTGTGATGGCGGCGGGTATGGCGAGTCGACATCAAGTTTGAAGTCGGCCATGATATGCAGGTGGTCCCATAATTTCAGGCGGTAATCGCCGGATTCTTTCACTTTGGGGTTCATCTGTGCCATGACATTAACGATAAATTCCGCAGTACGGGTACGAAGTGCCCGGTCTTCAATTGCGACGCAATCCTGGGCCATTTGCTGGAGGCTCCTGCCATATTCAGCAATGATCAGCTTGGTCCTTTGAGTGTTATATTCCATAAAGATGTGATTTGTTGTATATTTTTCCGATTAACGGACCGGTTATTTTAGCGAACCTGAATTGGTGAGGAATCAATTAACGAAAAGAATGCCTGACCGGGTATGTCTGAACCGGAAATTTCTCTGCAAAAGTACGGATTAAATTTAATTATACGATTTTTAGTTTAGCAAATTTTAAAAGCAACTGCTTCTGGCCTATTGCCGTAAAGAAAATTACCGCTTTCCTGTTGCTTCCCTCACCTTCGATGCTGAGCACTTTTCCTTTTCCAAACCTGTCGTGCTCAACGGCCATACCTGGCTGCAACCGGCTCATTTCATCCGACTCGCCGGAGCTTCCCGCAGCAGACTGTATGAATGTATTCAGCATTTTCAGGTTGCGTGGCGGGGCAACAAACTTCGAAGCAGTTTCCTTTGAGTCAGCACCTTTGATCCTGCGGAAATCCAACGACGGTTCATATGACGATACTTTCCTGGGCATCTCAATATATTCGCTGTCGATCTCGTCGATAAAGCGGCTGGGATCACAGGGGATAAGGTCGCCCCACCTGTAACGGTTTTCGGCATAAGAAAGCGTAACACTTTCCATTCCACGGGTTATAGCGACGTAAAACAGGCGGCGTTCTTCTTCGAGATCGGCGCGATTGTTCATGGATTGAATCGACGGGAAGAGGTTTTCCTCAAGGCCCGAAATGAAAATATGAGGAAATTCAAGCCCTTTGGCGGCATGAATAGTCATCAGTGAAACGTGATTGCGGTTTTCCGAATCTTTATCATCCGCATCAGTGATCAATGCCACATCCTGCATGAACTCATCGAGGGTGCGGTAGGGAAGGGGTTCGGGGGTATTTTCAATCTCATTTTCCATACCTGGGTCCGGTCCCATCCTTTCTGTATCGCAAAATTCGCGGATAGCATTGAGTAGTTCTTCTACGTTCTCAAAACGGCTGACGCCTTCAGGTGTCTGGTCTTCATAAAGGTCTTTAAGGATGCCGGAGGTCGTTGCAATACTTCTTGCCAGCTCGTATGCATTCTTTGCTTTTAACCTTGTGCTGAAGCTTTTGATCATCACTACGAATTCTTCCAGCTTGTGCCGGGTGCCGGAATTGACGTTAAGCCCGTATTTTTCGGGGCTTTCGATCACTTCCCATGCGCTGACCTGGTGCTCACCAGCCGCCACGATGATCTTTTCAACCGAAGTCTGGCCGATCCCGCGGGCAGGATAATTGATCACCCTTGCAAGGGCATCTTCATCCTTATTGTTGATGGCAAGCCTGAAGTAGCCTAACAGGTCCTTGATTTCCTTGCGCTGGTAAAACGAAACGCTGCCATAAATTTTGTAAGGGATGTTCATCTTGCGCAGCGATTCCTCGAAGGCACGCGACTGTGCATTGGTGCGGTAAAGGATCGCAAAGGCACTGTTTCCCAGCTGTTTGTTCATCTTCAGCTCAAAGATATAATTCACGACAAGGGTACCTTCTTCGGTATCGCTTTTCGCACGGATCAGCCTGAGCTTGCTGCCTGTATCGTTCTGGGTCCAGATCTTTTTCTGGATCTGGTCTTTATTATTGATAATGATGCTGTTAGCAGCATTTACTATATTTTGAGTAGAACGGTAATTCTGCTCCAGCTTAAATACCAGGTGATCCGGGTAATCCTTACGGAAATTCAGGATATTCTGGATGCTGGCGCCACGGAATGCGTAGATGCTCTGGGCATCGTCGCCGACCACGCAGATGTTTTCATTATTGGCTGCAAGATGCTTAAGGATCAGGTACTGGCAATAGTTTGTGTCCTGGTACTCATCCACAAGGATGTATTCGAATTTGCGCTGGTATTTCAACAGGACTTCAGGATAATGTTCAAGGATGATATTCATGTTCACCAGCAGGTCGTCGAAATCCATAGCATCCGATTTTTTCAGCCTTTCTGAGTAGGTCAGGTAGATCTGGCCGAGATGCGGCTTTCCTGAGGACTGGTCCGCCACGCGGATTTCCGTATCATCCATGTACATCCTGGCAGAGATCATTTTCGTCTTAGCGGCGGAAATACGGTGAAGGACATAACCCGGCTGGTAAACCTTCGGGTCCAGGTCCATTTCTTTGATGATATTCCGGAGGGTGCGCTTGGAATCTTCCGTATCGTATATCGTAAACTGTGGCGTATAACCCAGCCTGTAACCATCGATGCGTAGTACCCTGGAAAAAACCGAGTGAAAGGTCCCCATCCAGACGTTTCTCGCTTCAGGACCGACCAGGTTTGTGATTCGGTCACGCATTTCCCGTGAAGCCTTATTGGTAAAGGTCAGTGCGAGGATACGAAAAGGATCGACACCTTCGTGGACAAGGTAAGCCACACGGTAGGTCAGCACACGGGTTTTTCCCGACCCGGCGCCGGCAAGCACCATCGACGGTCCCTGTGTATGTATAACGGCCTGTTTCTGGGCTTCGTTCAAATCTTTCAACAACTTTTCCATCTTCTTCAACCTAAATCATAAGTGTACGCACCAGGCATTTTTTTACACGAATTCATGACAGCCTTCACATACTGTCCGCAGTTACTGCCAATCTTATTCTCTTCCCATTCTCCGATGCTAAGGATAGCCTCAAAGCCGCAGGCCTCAAGCCTGTCTTTTATTTCATATTGCCTGGTTTCGCCGGTGATAAGGGTTTGCATGTTATTCCTTACCGCCTTAAAGGTCGGGTTAACCGGGGTAAGCTTAATGATGAAATATTCAGGGCTGAAATATTTCAGGAGAACTTCAGGTTCAATAATGGTAGATGTGGATAAGGCAAAATTCAGTGTGATCTTTCTTCCACCCGGATCGAAGAAATTCTTCCCATAATTTGCAATTTCATTAAAATCCCATTTGCGGACCGGGATAAGCTCGTCGCGCTGGGCTTTATTCGTTGAATGGATGGAAAACTGGAGCTGGAAAGCCGAAGTGTATTTTTCTTTCTTGATCTCCATTAATTTAGTAAAGAAAGAAGTGGTCTCTTTCGGGGCAATGGTAGACAGGGAAGGGATGAAACCGGGTATGCTGTAGAGACCGGGAAGGTCACTGAGTACCTGCAAAACGGCAGGATTGAAAGATGGCTCACCCATCCGGGCAAACTGGATCTTGAATTTTGCAGACGGCACGTGCAAGTCGGGGTACTTTTCCCTGATAAGGTAATCAACCTGGAACAGCAGGTCGTCGTAGCTGAGTTTGCCCTTGTAGTTTCCTCCGGCGTCACAGAATTTACAATCAACCGGGCAACCGAAGAGTGTGGAGATCACCAGCACCCACTTTTGCTCACGGGTATATGGCGGCTGGGTCGATTCGACGAATTCGACCCATTGTCCCGACGCTGATTCGGCAACATAAACCGTTGCCAGTGAGCTATCCGAGGTTTTTTTTATTACTTTCATTGAAATAAATCTGCATGGCTGCCCTGATCCCTTCACCTGCCGCGATAGAGGCCTGACGCAGCAAATCATTCTTTACGTCACCTACCAGGTACAGTTTCTTTTCCTGTTGCAATTGCTCAAAAAGGCTGATAAGACCGGGATCGGCGAAACCAAGTTCAGGCCTGCGGCCGAGCGCAAAAATAATATAATCTGCATTAAAAGAAACGATCTCTTCTTTGGTTTGAAAGAATAGTTTTAAACAGGCTAAAGATTGTTCATATTGAGCCTTTACCAGTGTATAATTCTCATGATAGAAAACCTGCTCCAAGCCCTTCGCCCTATGCCAAAGAAGAGGAAGGCACTTCACTCTTTCCGACCGGTTAAATATATACACCTTATTATATGACGACATTTGCAAAGCATAATCGAAGGCTGCATCACCGGCGCCTATTACTGCGATGACGGAGTCGCGGACATCCCGCAAGGGAAAAACTTCATAGAATATTCGATTGTCGATGTTCGATGTTCGATGTTCGATGTTCGATGTTCGATTGTCGATTGTCGATTGTCGATTGTCGATGTGAAGGGGGGAGGTGCCGGAAGCTATTACGAGAAAGTCTGATGAGTAATCTTTTTTATCGGTGATGATCCGGTAAGCACCTGATTTATAATAAACATTGATCACTTTTTCATGAATGAGAGGGACGCCGGACAATTCCAATTGTTTTGCCATTTTACTGATAAGGCTGGTCCCTGGGATGCCACCCGGGAAACCGGGGTAATTTTCGACCAGGTTCGCATTTTTCAGCAAGCCGCCCGGGAGATCCTGTTCGAACAGCAGCGGGATGATACCATAGCGTGAAAGTTGCACAGCGCAGGCAATTCCACCCGGTCCGGCGCCGATGATTGCGACGTCATTCATTTTCCTGCAAGAGTAAGGTATTGCTCTTTCATTAAATAAAGGTAGGCTTTTTCACTTTGCTTTTGGAAGTGAAAAGTAAAAAGCGGCACCTTTATCAACTTGACCTTCCGCCCACGTCCTGCCACCATGCCGGGAGATAATCCTGTGTACATTTGCAAGACCAATGCCGGTACCTTCGAAATCTTCTGCCCGGTGAAGGCGCTTAAAGACCTGGAAAAGTGTGCCAATATACTGCATATCGAATCCAACGCCGTTATCACGCACAAAGAACACAGTCTCGGTTTCAGCTGCTTCATCACAACCGATCACAATCCTGGCGACCTTTTTCGGACGCGTGAATTTCAAAGCGTTCGAAACCAGGTTAACCAATACAATACGCAACATGGCACGATCACCCATTACTTGAGGCAATTGAGAAATATTCCATTTGATTTTTCTGTCCCTGGTTTCAGGCTCATATTCCTGGATTATCTCCTGCACCAGGATATTCAGGTCAACCATTGACCTGGAGAATTCATTGCGGCCCATACGCGAAAAAGACAGCAGATCGTCAATAAGCTTACCCATCGTTTTGGCAGAGTCGGAAATGACACCCATATAATACAGCGATTGATCATCAAGGGTCGGTTCAGCCCTGGATTGAAGCATTTCAAGAAAGCCATCAATGTGCCGCAGAGGTGCGCGCAAATCGTGTGAGACTGAGTAGGCAAAGGCTTCCAGTTCCTTATTTGCTGCCACCAGCTGGGCGGTGCGGTCAAATACACGTTGCTCAAGTTCCTGATTGAGCCTTCGTATCTCTTCTTCTGCCCGCTTGCGCTCAGTAATATCGACACCGAAGGAAATGCTTGAGATTTCCGCACCTGGTCTGGAGATCGTACTGTTCTGCCATGAAATGAAACGCTCTTCACCTGACTTAGTCTGGATCGGATTTTCAAAAGTTACGGGCATTGTGCCGGTCATGTTTAAAAAGTTTTGAAACATGTCCCACACAAATTCATATTTCTCCCTGGGTACTATTTTGGAAAACCAATCGGTGCCTTTGAGTTCATCAATTGTATAGCCGGTAATTTTCTCAGCCGCCTGGTTGAAAATCACAACATGCCCTGACGCATTAAGGCCGACGATCATTACGTTTGCCGACGAGATGAGTTTTTGAATATATTCATATGCATCCTGCAATGCCATCTCGGCAAGTCTGCGTTCTGTAATATCCTGGACTGTTCCCAGGGACCTGACTGGTTTGCCATCCTCATTATAAAAAGTCTCACATTGCTCATGGACGTATTTTATCTTTCCGTCCGAAAGCAGCAGCCGATGATCGATGGCATATGGGAGCCTGGTTTTCAGGGAGTTTGAATAGGCATCATTGACGGCATCCCGGTCATCAGGATGGATCCCATCCAGAAAGTCTTCGTATGAGGCACCGAATTTTCCCGGATCGATCCCGAACATCTTATAGATTTCATCAGACCATGTTAGAATGTTATTAATAATATCCAGCTCCCAGCTGCCTATCTGAGCGATATGCTGGGCCTCATTAAGTCTTGCCTCACTGGCACGTAATTTTTCCTCAGCCTGGTCGCGTTTTGCCCTTATCCGCAATGCGTTAATCCCAAAAGCAAGATCTGCAGTCATCTCGTTCAGAATTTCAACTTCTTTAGTATCAAATGCATCACACTCACTTGAATATATTCCTAATGCTCCCAGGGTCACGCCTTCATTGATCAACGGTAAAGCAACAATGGATTTATATCCTTGCTTAATTGCCGCTTCCCTCCAGGGTGCAAAAGCCGGGTCTGTTTGAATATGGCGGATAATACTTGGCTTCCCTGTACGGACAGCGACACCACCCGGACCCCGGCCCCGCTCATTATCTGCCCAGGTAATTTTTGCAGATTCGATATAACCCGACTCAATCCCTGCCCTTGCAACAGGCCTTAACGTCTTTTCATCATCGTATTCGGCGAACCCGACCCAGGCTAATCGATATCCTCCCACCTCGACTATGATCCGGCATACTTCATTCAACAATATATTTTCTTCCTTAATGTGGATCAGCGCCTGGTTTGTGTCGCTGAGCATACGTAAAATCCGGTTCATGCGAACAATCTCTGTTTCTGCCTGTTTCCTTTCTGCCATCTCAAGTTCCAAAAATGCGTTTGTAGTCTCCAGGTCCTGCGCATGGCGGGCGAGGTGTTCATAAAGTGGGATAAAAGTGCTCTGGATTGCAACGAGCACAATGGAATAAGCCACGAGCCGGGCCCCGTGCCAAACCCACCAGTCGGCAGTCCATGTAAACGAAAAACCGATCAGCATGCTCGCTATACCAAAGAGCAGGGTAAGTGCAACAAAAACCATATCCTCAAGCCTTCCGAGCCGTAGGTACCGTCGCATGAAAAAAAGTGCAGCTACCAGGAATCCCAACCCGCCAAGGATATTGGTGGCTAAGACCAGGCGGCTGAATCTTTCAGGGACCAGCGACTCCGGCAGCCTTTCGGGCAGGTAAACGATGGCAAGTGACCCGGCCAATGTCATTATAGCCACCAGGAGGAGGAAAACTCCTTTTCGGCGTGTCCACACTTCCGGCAAGGGTATCCAAACCAGCGCAAAGATCAATCCCCCCATGAGCGTTGCTTCCCCCCGGGTCCATAAGAAAGCTGAACTGCTGGTGAGGAAGCAATGTATACCGTCTACAATGCCCATTGCAACAAGAGCGGATACCACCCATAACAAATGCGGCGAACTGTATTCATAACGCTGGCGTATGAATAACAGCATTGCGACACTTAATGCAATGCATGTGCCGGCTAGTTCGAGGCCTTCATGCAGGGCTTCGTGCACATACTGAGATTCCCCAAAATAAAGTTTTGCAAAAAGACTGACCAGTAAAGGCAACATTCCGGCCAGTAACCCAATAATGATGATCTTGGTTTGTGAAGAATTGTCTGATTTCGTTTGGCTGATGGTCTTCATGGATTGCCTATGAATGCTCATTCTCAGGATTATAATTTCCCTGCCTCTGAATCACAACCTACGTCATTTTATGCAAGATTACCTTTTATTAAGAATTGAATAGTAAAGATAGGGCAAAAAGTCAGAAATACATAATATAATAATGAAAAATTATTTAAAGAAAAGTTTGTAATTGAGAAAAACATTTTTACCTTTGCAGCCCGAAATTAAAGGGTAGTATTTCTGTCACGTACAGAACTACTTAGGAACCTGACAAGGTGAGACACTATAGGTTCACGACAAATCAACCGAAAGATTTGTCAGTCTCGATGAAATCTCACCTTGTATCAATTCCTGAAAAAATTCCCAGAATCGGCTTAAAACCAGGGCTTTGGCTCCGGTTAGAAACAAAGGTTAAACTTTGAAAATATAAATTAAACAAGATAATATGCCAACAATTCAACAGCTTGTCAGAAAAGGACGCGCTAAATTGATTGATAAGAGCAAATCTCCGGCGTTGGACTCCTGCCCTCAAAGGCGTGGGGTTTGTGTTCGTGTTTACACCACCACACCGAAAAAACCGAATTCAGCCATGCGTAAAGTGGCCAGGGTTCGTCTGACTAACAGCAAGGAAGTCAACTCCTATATCCCGGGCGAAGGCCATAACCTACAGGAACACAGCATCGTGCTGATCCGTGGCGGCAGGGTAAAAGACCTTCCTGGCGTTCGTTACCACATCATCCGCGGTGCACTGGATACATCCGGCGTCGACGGAAGGAAACAGCGGAGATCAAAATACGGAACAAAGAGACCTAAAGCGAAGTAATTTTTATACCAGATAACTCATGAGAAAAGGCAAATCTAAATCGAGAATTCTCGTGCCGGACCCGAAATTTAGCGACCTTATGGTAACTAAGTTTGTCAACAATATCATGTTGCAGGGAAAGAAAAACGCCGCCTTCGATATTTTTTACGAAGCCATTGAACTGGTAACCCAGCGCAGCAAGGAAGACGGACTGGAAGTGTGGAAGAAAGCGCTTGCAAACGTTACACCGGCCGTGGAAGTAAGAAGCCGCCGCGTCGGTGGTGCAACGTTCCAGATCCCTTCGGAGATCAGGCCTGGCAGGAAACAGTCGATCGGCATGAAAAACATGGTCAAGTACGCCCGTAACCGCCACGAGAAATCGATGCAGGAAAAACTGGCCGGTGAGATCCTCGCTGCCTACAAAGAAGAAGGTTCAGCCTTCAAAAAGAAAGAAGATATGCACCGTATGGCCGAAGCCAACAAGGCTTTCTCCCATTTCAGGTTTTAATTTTAACTAAGTAAGAGAAAACAGTATAAACAATATGTCCGACAGGTTAGTACATACCCGAAATATCGGCATCATGGCTCACATCGACGCGGGGAAAACCACGACGACTGAGCGCATATTGTATTATACCGGCATCAATTACAAGATCGGCGAAGTTGACGACGGAACCGCTACCATGGACTGGATGGTCCAGGAGCAGGAGAGAGGGATCACCATTACTTCAGCCGCAACCACCGTTTTCTGGAAAGTTAACGGCGAGGATTACAAGATCAACATCATCGATACACCCGGGCATGTCGATTTCACTGTTGAAGTGGAACGCTCACTCAGGGTGCTTGATGGGGCCATCGCTATTTTCTGCGCTGTCGGGGGTGTAGAACCCCAGTCAGAAACCGTATGGCGCCAGGCTACCAAATATAATGTCCCCCGGATTGCTTACGTCAACAAGATGGACCGCTCCGGAGCCGACTTTTTCCGCGTACTGCAGCAAATCGAAGGCAAGCTGAAAGCCAATCCTATCCCGGTGCAGCTCCCGATCGGCGTTGAAGATTCCTTTACCGGGATCGTCGATCTGGTCGAGAACAAAGCTTATACCTGGGATGATGCATCATACGGCCAGGAATTCTTCGAAACGGAAATCCCTGCGGATATGACCGAAATGGTCGCCGAATACAGGATGAAGCTTATCGAAGGTGCTGCCGAAGAGAGCGAAGAGCTGCTGGAAAAATTCTTGGAAGACCACGACTCCATCACCCCGGCAGAAATTATCGCATCATTAAGAAAAGCCACACTCGAAGGCAGGATCGTTCCAGTTTTATGCGGCTCATCTTTCCATAATAAAGGTGTCCAGAAATTGATCGATTCTGTGATCCTTTATCTGCCCAGCCCGATGGATGTCCCTCCCGTTGAAGGGATCAACCCGTTCACGGAGAAAAAGGAAATTCGCAGAGCTGACGAGAACGAACCTTTCGCAGCACTTGCATTCAAGATCGCAACAGATGCATTTGTCGGCAAAATTGCCTTTTTCAGGGTCTACTCAGGCCAGATTGAAGAAGGCAATGTTGTTTTAAACACCAACACCAATAAGAGGGAACGCTTTGCACGCATCCTCCAGATGCATGCCAATAAACGGAACCCGCTGCAGAAAATTTCAGCCGGAGATATCGGTGTGGCCGTCGGGTTCAAAGAGATCCGCACCGGCGATACACTTACCGATCTCCAGCACCCGATCATCCTGGAAAACATTGATTTCCCCGAACCGGTGATCAACGTTGCCGTTGAGCCTAAGACCCAGGATGACATGGAACGCCTGAACCTTGCCCTCCGTAAGCTGGAAGAAGAAGACCCGACTTTCGATGTTAAATACGACAACGAAACAGGCCAGACCATCATCCGCGGAATGGGCGAACTTCATTTAGAAATCATTACCGACAGGCTTAAGAGGGAATACGGGATCGAAGTGAACCAGGGCAGGCCCCAGGTTTCATACCGTGAAGCCATTCTTAACGAGATCGAATACCGCGAAGTTTATAAGAAACAGACCGGCGGTAAAGGCAAGTTTGCCGACATGACCATCGTTATGGGACCTGCTGCCGAAGGGTTCAAAGGGCTGCAGTTCGTCGATGAGACCAGGGGCGGCGTTCTTCCCAAAGAATTTATACATGCAATTGAAAAAGGATTCAGGACCTCGATGCAGAATGGCATCCTGGCCGGTTTCCCGATGATAAGCCTCAAAGTGAGGTTGCTTGATGGCATGACACACCCGGTTGACTCCGATGCGCTTTCTTTCGAGATCGCTGCAGCCCAGGCATTCCGGAATGCAAGCCGCCTGGCGCAAGCTTCACTGCTTGAACCAATTATGAAACTGACCATTACCACGCCGGAAGATTATGTGGGCGATGTGGCCAGTGATGTTAACAAAAGAAGAGGACATATTGAAGATGTGACCGCCATGCTCGGATTCCAGGTGGTATATGCCAAGGCCCCGTTATCGGAGTTGTTCGGCTATGTTACCTCGTTACGCACCATAACCAGCGGCAGGGCATCCGGAAATATGGAGTTCTCACATTACCAGGCAGTTCCGAAGGAATTGGTTGAAGAGATATTATACAAGATCAAAGGATACGTAATTAAATAATTAAAATCAGAATCACGTGAGCCAGAAGATTCGCATAAAACTGAAGTCTTACGATCATAACCTGGTCGACAAGTCGGCGGAGAAGATCGTGAAAACCGTTAAATCGACGGGTGCTATCGTAAGCGGTCCAATTCCGCTGCCGACAGACAAAAAGATCTTCACGGTAAACAGGTCAACGTTTGTGAACAAGAAATCAAGGGAACAGTTTGAACTGTCGACATACAAGCGGTTGCTTGACATTTACAGCACCACCTCCAAGACCATCGATGCGTTGATGAAACTGGAGCTTCCCAGCGGTGTGGAAGTGGAGATCAAAGTATGATGCCGGTTTAGGTTTTGAACAGATAAAATTATCAGATCATGTCAGGATTAATTGGAAAGAAAATAGGTATGACCAGCGTTTATGACGAGAACGGGAAGAACATTCCCTGCACCGTCATCCAGGCAGGGCCATGCGTGGTTACCCAGGTCAGGACCAAGGAAGTTGATGGTTACGAAGCCATCCAGCTTGCTTTTGACGATGCGAAACCCAAGCATATCAACAAGCCCCTGAAGGGCCACTTTGCCAAAGCAGGAGCAGCCCCCAAGCGTATCACCAGGGAGTTCACCAGGTTTGAAGTCGGTCACCAGAAGAAATTCGGTGATATTGTAAGTGTGGATGTTTTTGAAGAAGGCGAATATGTTGACGTGGTGGGCACCAGCAAAGGAAAAGGTTTCCAGGGTGTAATCAGGCGTCACAATTTCGGTGGTGTCGGTGACTCGACCCATGGACAGCACAACAGGCTCAGGGCCCCAGGTTCCATCGGTGCTTCTTCATATCCATCCAGGGTATTCCCCGGTATGCGTATGGCCGGCCAGATGGGCAATCATCGTGTAAAGCTGATCAACCTGCAGGTTGTAAAAATTATCCTGGATAAAAACCTGATCCTTATCAAAGGTGCGGTTCCGGGAGCTAATGGATCATATGTAATTGTAGAAAGATGGAGCTAGAAGTTTATAAATTAAGTGGCGATAAGACCTCCAAGACGGTCACGCTGAGCGATGATATCTTCGGCATTGAGCCGAACGATCACGCTATCTGGCTTGATGTCAAATTATTCCTGGCAAACCAGCGACAGGGAACCAGCAAGTCGAAAGACCGTAGCGAAGTATCCGGATCCACACGCAAGATCAAGCGTCAGAAGGGAACCGGTACTGCCCGTGCAGGTGATATCAACTCCCCGCTTTTCAGAGGCGGCGGCCGGGTTTTCGGACCCCGCCCGAGGGATTACGAGTTCAAGCTGAACAAGAAGCTAAGGAAACTTGCCCGGAAATCAGCTTTGACTTACAAGGCGAAGGAAAACAGCATTATGATCCTGGAAGATTTCAAGTTCGAGCAGGCCAAGACAAAAAACTTCATGGCTTTGCTCAAGAGCTTCAACCTTTCTGATAAGAAGACCCTCGTGGTTATGCCCGACACCGACAACAACCTTGTTTTGTCGTCACGCAACCTGAAGAAAGCAAAGGTAATGCGCGCCGAGATGCTCAGCACATACGACATCCTCAACGCCAATAACCTGCTGATCTCCGAGAGTTCAGTACCGATCATTGAAGAAATTTTAGGGAAGTAACATTTTAAGCTGAAGGACATGCAAATCATTCTGAAGCCGATTATATCCGAAAAGATGACCGATGCCGGTGTAAAGCAGGTTAGGTACGGTTTTTTCGTGCAGAAAAAGGCCAATAAGCTACAGATCAAAAAGGCAGTGGAACAACTGTATGGTGTGCAGGTGAAAACCGTCAATACCATGAATTATGACGGAGACTTCAAATCCAGGGGAACCCGTTCGGGAGTCCAGGTTGGAAGGACCGCCGCTTACAAAAAAGCGATCATTACGTTAGCTGAAGGTGAAACAATTGATTTTTACAGCAATATCTAGATAAATGGCTTTAAAAAAGTATAAACCGACAACTCCGGGTCAACGTTTTAAGATCATCAGTTCGTATGACGAGATTACTACGTCAACGCCGGAAAAGTCCCTGCTGGAGCCTATAAAAAGCACCGGGGGCCGGAACAACCAGGGAAGAAGGGCAATGCGTTACATTGGTGGCGGGCACAAGCAGCGCTATCGTGTAATCGACTGGAAGCGCGATAAAGAAGGCATACCTGCGACCGTCAATTCGATTGAATATGACCCGAACAGGACTGCACGTATTGCACTGCTCCATTATGTAGATGGTGAAAAGAGGTATATAATCGCTCCTCACGGATTGAAAGTGGGACAGCAGGTATTATCGGGACCGGGTTCATCGCCTGAGATCGGGAACACGCTCTTTTTGAGTGAAGTGCCATTCGGTACGATCATTCACAACATTGAGCTGCGTCCCGGCGAAGGAGCCAAGATGGCCCGCAGTGCCGGATCGTATGCACAGTTCCTGTCGCGTGACGGAAAGTACGCTATCATCAAGCTTCCTTCAGGGGAGACCCGGATGATCCTGCAGACATGCAAGGCTACCATCGGGATGGTATCGAATACCGACCATAACCTGGAGAGCCATGGCAAGGCAGGCCGCAACCGCTGGCTGGGCCGTCGTCCACGCGTCCGTGGTGTTGTTATGAACCCTGTTGATCACCCGATGGGTGGTGGCGAAGGAAAAGCTTCCGGCGGACACCCGCGTTCAAGGAAGGGCAAATACGCCAAGGGACAGAAGACCAGGTCACGGACCAAGGCTTCGAACAAGTACATCATCGAAAGAAGAAAGAAATAGGCATTAATCAATAAAAAAAGGAAACTGGAATGGCACGATCACTGAAAAAAGGTCCTTACATCCATTACAAACTCGAGAAAAAAGTCCTCGATGCAGTTGAAAACAAGAAGAAGACCGTCATCAAGACCTGGTCACGCGCATCGATGATTTCTCCTGATTTTGTAGGACAAACTATCGCCGTTCATAATGGAAATAAGTTTATCCCGGTATATGTGACTGAGAATATGGTAGGCCACAAGCTGGGTGAGTTCGCCCCGACCCGTATATTCAGGGGACACTCAGGAAGTAAAGATAAAGGCAAAAAGTAAAGATATATATTGTCATGGGAGCACGTAAACGTCTAAGATCAGAGAAGAGCAAAGCAGCCAAGAAAAGCATGTTTCAGGCCAAGCTGAATGACTGCCCGACCTCTCCGCGCAAGATGCGCCTGGTCGCTGATATGATAAGAGGAGAAAAAGTGGAAATGGCCCTGCATATGCTGGAGCATTCACCCCAGCAGGCGGCAGGCCGTCTCAGGAAATTACTCCTTTCAGCCATTGCCAACTGGCAGGTGAAGAATGAAGGTATAAAGCTGGAAGACAGCAACCTGTATGTCCAGACTGTAATGGTCGACGGCGGCAGGATGCTTAAGAGGGTCCAGCCGGCACCGCAAGGCAGGGCTTTCAGGGTCCGCAAAAGATCAAATCATGTCACCCTGACAGTAGGAAGCCGTATTCAAGAAATAGAAAGTTAATAGAAAACAATAATATTTATATCCGAATGGGACAAAAAACAAATCCAATAGGCCTCAGACTGGGAATTATCCGGGGATGGGATTCCAACTGGTACGGTGGAAAAGATTTCAGCGCCAAACTGGTGGAGGATCAGCAAATCCGTAACTATCTCAATGCCCGTTTGTCCAAAGCAGGGATTTCCAAGATCGTGATCGAAAGGACGCTGAAGCTGGTTACCGTTACCATTTTTACAGCACGCCCGGGTATTATCATCGGTAAAGGCGGACAGGAAGTCGACAAGCTGAAAGAAGAGCTTAAGAAACTGACCAAGAAAGAGATCCAGATCAACATATCTGAGATCAAGCGTCCGGAGCTCGATGCAGTGATTGTTGCAGGCGCCATCGCCAAGCAGATCGAAGGCAGGATATCCTTCCGCCGTGCGATCAAGACTGCGATTTCCTCGACTATCCGTATGGGTGCCGAAGGTATCAAGGTGCAGATCTCCGGTCGTTTAGCCGGTGCTGAAATGGCCCGTAACGAGCTTTATAAAGAGGGCAGGACACCGCTTCACACACTGCGTGCCGATATCGATTACGCCCGGGCAGAAGCCCACACTACATACGGCAGGATCGGGATCAAGGTATGGATTTGCAAGGGAGAAATATACGGCAGGCCCGAAATCGTGCCGATGGCCGGTGATGCAGCGAATAAAAAGCAGGCACCAAGAAAAGGCCCGAGGAGAAGGAGATAATAAACTGCTCAACTAACAGTAATCAGAAACAATCAAGATCATGTTACAGCCAAAAAAGACTAAATACAGGAAACAACAAAAGATGGTACCCCATGGCACAGCCGGACGCGGTAACCAGCTCGCTTTTGGCTCCTTTGGAATAAAATCGATGGAAACCTGCTGGATCACAGGCCGCCAGATTGAGGCAGCCCGCCAGGCCCTCACCCGTCATATGAAACGTGAAGGCCAGATCTGGATTAGGATATTCCCTGACAAGCCTATCACCAAGAAGCCGGCTGAAGTCCGTATGGGTAAAGGAAAAGGAGCTCCTGAGTATTTCGTAGCCCCCGTAACCCCGGGCCGTATAATGTTCGAAGCCGAAGGTGTACCCATGGAAGTAGCCAAAGAGGCATTACGCCTTGCTGCGCAGAAACTCCCGGTTGCTACGAAGTTTGTTGTAAGAAGAGATTATGTCGAAGAGTCAAATTAACGCGCGATGAAACAGAAAGTGATCTTAGAAATGACCAATGAGGAGCTGAAGGAGCGGTTGGAAGAAGAAAAGAAGCAACTCGTCAAGATGAAACTCGCACACGCGGTTTCACCACTTGATAACCCTCATAAAATAAAAGAATACAAGAGCACGGTAGCACGACTGCTTACCGAACTCAAAAGAAGGGAATTAGAAGCTGGAAAAAATAAGTAATGTTCCTATGGAAAGAAATTTAAGAAAAGAACGTGTTGGCCTGGTCGTCAGCAATAAAATGGAAAAATCCATTGTAGTTCAGATCGAAAGAAAGGTCAAGCATCCCAAGTACGGGAAATTTGTCCGGAAAACGACCAAGCTGGTCGCGCACGATGAACAGAATGAATGTGGCATCGGTGACACGGTCAAGATCATGGAAACCAGGCCCATCAGTAAGAACAAGTGTTGGAGATTAGTAGAAATCATTGAAAAGGCTAAGTAACCATGATACAGCAAGAATCCAGACTGACGGTTGCAGATAACAGCGGGGCAAAGGAAGTGCTTTGCATCCGGGTTTTAGGCGGTACAGCAAAAAGGTATGCCACTATCGGCGATAAGATCGTCGTCACCGTTAAAAATGCATTACCCTCCGGTACGATAAAGAAAGGCACCGTTGTGAAAGCGGTGGTCGTGCGGACGAAAAAAGAAATCCGTCGGAACGATGGTTCTTACATCCGTTTCGATGACAATGCCTGTGTGTTGCTCAATAATGCCGGCGAAATGGTGGGTACCCGTATTTTCGGGCCCGTTGCCAGGGAATTGAGGGACAAGCAGTATATGAAAATCGTTTCATTGGCACCTGAAGTATTATAACAATTAAGAACATGCGTAAGAAATTGCATATTAAAAAGGGTGATACCGTGATGGTCATTGCCGGGGACTCAAAAGGCCAGCAAGGCCGGGTACTGGTAGTGAACAACGAAAAGGAGAGGATCCTTGTGGAAGGCGTGAATATGGTGAAAAAACACACCAGGCCTACCAATAAAACACCCAAAGGCGGGATCGTCGAAAAAGAAGCATCCATTCACATTTCAAACCTGAAAGTGATCGATTCAACCGGTAAACCGACCCGCGTCGGCCGTAAACTCGACGAAAAGACAGATAAAATGGTCCGTTATTCTAAAAAGACAGGGGAGGTTATAAAGTAATGGAATACACACCCAGACTCAAGAAGAAATACCATGATGAGATAGTGCCTGCTCTCATGAAGGAGTTCAATTACAAGAACCTCATGCAGGTACCCAGGCTCAAAAAAATATCGGTGAACCAGGGACTGGGCTCCGCTATTGTCGACAAGAAGCTTATCGACGTTGGTATCGAGGAGATGTCAAACATCACAGGCCAGCGTGCCGTTGCGACACGTTCGAAGAAAGATATTTCTAACTTCAAGCTGCGTAAAGACATGCCGGTAGGTGTCAGGGTTACCCTGCGCGGAGACCAGATGTACGAGTTTCTCGACAGGCTGATCTCTGTAGCCATCCCGCGTGTCCGTGACTTTCGGGGTATCAGCGACAAAGGTTTTGACGGACGTGGAAATTATACGTTTGGTGTGACCGAACAGATCATTTTCACCGAAATCGACCTTGACAAGGTCAGCAAGATCAATGGTATGGATATCACTTTCGTTACATCGGCACCGACCGATAAGGAAGCATATGCCTTACTGAAAGAATTCGGTATCCCTTATAAAAAGTAATAATAATTCACTCAAGATATGGCAAAAGAATCAATGAAGGCCCGGGAGGTCAAACGGCAAAAGCTGGTTGACCGTTATGCAGCCAAAAGGGCAGCCTTAAAGGTAGCCGGTGATTACACCGCATTGCAGAAACTCCCGAAAAATGCATCACCTGTCCGTTTGCACAATCGTTGCAAGCTGACCGGCAGGCCAAAAGGATATATCCGCCAGTTTGGAATATCCAGAATCAATTTCCGGGAAATGGCCAATAATGGTCTTCTTCCGGGTGTTAAAAAAGCAAGTTGGTAAATTATAAATAGAAAACAGCAATGACAGATCCGATTGCAGACTTTTTGACCCGCATCCGGAATGCCGTGATGGCAAACCACAGGATCGTGGAGATCCCTGCGTCAAATATTAAGAAGGATATCACCAAGATCCTGTTTGAACAGGGGTATATCCTGAATTATAAATTTGAAGACGACCCAAGACCAGGCCTGATCAAGATCGCACTGAAGTATCACCCTGTAACCAAGCAGCCTGCCATAAGCAATATGACCAGGATCAGCAAGCCGGGACTCAGGAAATACGCCGGTTCGGAAGAGATGCCCAGGGTGTTGAACGGGCTGGGAATAGCCATTATTTCTACCTCACATGGTGTGATGACAGAAAAACAGGCTAAGAGATTAAATGTTGGTGGTGAAGTTATTTGCTACGTAAGTTAAAAACAATTCAGCATGTCAAGAATAGGAAAATTACCGATAAGCCTCCCTGCGGGAGTCCAGGTAAATGTTTCAGACGAAAATCTCGTCACGGTCAAAGGACCGAAAGGAACATTGAGCCAACAGGTCAATCCTGACATCAAAGTGAGCGTGGAAGACGGTACCTGTACCCTTTCAAGGCCCAGTGATGAAAGGCAACACCGTTCGATGCACGGACTATATCGTTCACTCCTGGCCAATATGGTAAAAGGGGTGTCGGAAGGGTTCACCATTGTACAGGAACTTGTGGGCGTTGGTTACAAAGCCCAGGCTACCGGGCAAGTGCTCGAGCTTACCCTTGGGTATTCACATTATATCGTAGTGGAAATGCCACCCGAGATCACCGTGACTACCTTAACCGAACGTGGGAAAAATCCTACTATTACCATGACTTCATGTGACAAACAGCTGATCGGTCAGGTTGCTGCCAAGATCAGGTCATTCAGGAAACCCGAGCCTTACAAAGGAAAAGGGATCCGGTTTATGGGTGAGGAAGTCAGGAGAAAAGCAGGGAAAGCTGCTGCTGAAAAGTAACATTAAATTAATTATCCGGAGGTTCATCATGAATTTAAGAACTGCGAAAAAAAATAATAAGAAAGATTACCGCCGACTGAGGATCAAACTCAGGGTACGCCAGATTATCAGCGGGACCCAGGAAAGGCCGAGATTAAGCGTGTTCAGGAGCAACAAGGAGATTTATTGCCAGCTGATCAATGACCATGCCGGTCAAACCATGGTAGCCGCTTCTTCCAATGAAAAGGGAATCCTGGAAAAGAAGGGCACCAAGACAGAAAAAGCCAAAATGGTTGGCCAGCTTATTGCCGAAAGAGCAAAAGAGCATGGTATCGATACCATCGTGTTCGATCGTAACGGTTACCTGTATCATGGCAGAGTGAAAGCATTGGCTGAAGCAGCCCGCGAAGGAGGTTTAAAATTTTAAGAAACTATGGCAAACGCAAACGTAAAAAGAGTAAAGTCGAGCGAAATCGAATTTAAAGACCGACTGGTCAGTATCCAGCGTGTGACTAAAGTGACCAAAGGCGGACGTACCTTCAGTTTTTCCGCTATCGTAGTCGTAGGGAATGAAAACGGTGTGGTCGGTCATGGCCTCGGAAAAGCCAAGGAAGTAACTGCGGCAATTTCCAAAGGTATCGATGATGCAAAGAAGAACCTGATCAAAGTACCGGTTCTCAACGGGACCGTACCTCACGATCAGACCGGCCGATACAGCGGTGCAGAAGTCTATATCAAGCCGGCAGCCCCCGGAACGGGAGTAATTGCAGGTGGAGCCATGCGTGCTGTTTTTGAAAGCGTCGGGATCAAGGATGTCCTTGCCAAGTCGAAAGGATCTTCCAACCCGCACAGCGTGGTGAAAGCCACCATCAGTGCCCTCGCCAAAATGCGTGATGCACGGACGATTGCACAACTGCGCGGTATCGACCTCAACAAAGTATTCAATGGTTAATGGTGAAAGGCTAATTACGATGAAAAAAATAAGGATAACCCAGACTCGAAGCGGGATCGGTCAGACCGAACGCCAGAAACGCACACTGGAAGCCCTGGGGCTGAAAAGAATCCGCCATAGCGTTGAACTTGACGCAACACCGCAGATTCTCGGGATGTGCAAAAAGGTGGAACACCTTGTAAAAGTTGAAGAAATTTAATAACCATAAGACATTTAGATAAGATGGATTTAAGTAATCTTAAACCGGCAAAAGGATCGACAAAAACCAATAAACGGTTAGGTCGCGGACAAGGCTCAGGCAGAGGCGGTACCTCAACACGCGGCCATAAAGGCGCCAAGTCGAGAAGTGGTTACAGCCAGAAAATCGGTTTTGAAGGCGGCCAGATGCCCCTTCACAGAAGGCTTCCCAAATGGGGCTTTACCAATCGTAACCGTGTCGAATACCGTGGCATTAACGTGGATGTTCTGCAGTCGCTCTTTGATAATAAGAACATCACTGTAGTGGACCCGGAAATCCTGTATGCCAACGGGCTTGTCGGCAAGAACGACCTGATCAAGGTCCTCGGCCGGGGAGAGCTCAAAGCAAAAATGGAAGTAAAAGCTCATGCTTTTTCCGATAAAGCCAAGGAGGCAATCGAAGCTCTGGGTGGTGTTGCATCAATAATCTAGCACATAGAATGAAAAGATTTATAAATACCTTAAGAAACATATATAAGATAGAGGATCTCCGTAAGCGCATCCTGTATACGCTGGGGATTATCGTTATATATCGTCTTGGTTCTTATGTAGTCCTTCCAGGTGTCGATCCGAATATGCTGGCTCAACTTCAGAACCAGACATCGAGCGGATTGCTGGGGCTGTTAAGCATGTTCACCGGCGGTGCATTCTCGAATGCTTCGATTTTTGCGCTGGGTATCATGCCTTATATCTCCGCATCCATTGTGATCCAGCTGCTGGGTATGGCTATCCCTTACTTCCAGAAACTGCAGAGGGAAGGCGAGAGCGGAAGAAGAAGGATCAACCAGATAACCCGTTACCTGACCGTGGTGATCACCGCATTCCAGGCACCGGCGTATATCCGTGGGGTCATCATTTCAAACCTTCCCCCGGAAGCAATAGCACCGTTTGACCCGAATGCCATTTCACCCTCTACCTTCTTCTGGTTCTCATCGATCGTCATGCTGATCACCGGTACGATGTTCGTGATGTGGCTCGGTGAGAAGATTACGGATAAAGGGATCGGAAACGGTATCTCCCTCATCATTATGATCGGTATCATTGCCCGTCTGCCTTTTGCACTGGCCGGAGAATTTGTATCACGCATGGAAATGCAGGGCGGTGGACTTGTTTACTTTGTTATTGAACTTGTGGCACTGGTGTTCATCATCCTCGCTACCATTCTGCTTGTCCAGGGTACCCGGAGGATACCGGTGCAATATGCCAAGCGCGTTGTCGGAAACAAGCAATATGGCGGCGTCAGGCAGTACATTCCGTTGAAGGTCAATGCAGCAGGGGTTATGCCTATCATTTTCGCACAGGCTATCATGTTCCTGCCGATCACCCTCGCCGGATTTGCCAACACGGAAAGCATGTCGTCGTTCGCGGCAGCATTTGCCAATCCTTATGGCGTCTGGTATAACCTGGTTTATTTCCTGCTGATCATCATGTTCACCTATTTCTATACAGCTATCACCGTTAATCCTAACCAGATGGCTGATGATATGAAGAAAAACGGCGGTTTCATCCCGGGCGTCAAACCGGGAAAGAAAACAGCAGAATTTATCGACAGCGTCATGTCGAGGATAACCCTTCCGGGCTCCATCTTCCTTGGCTTTGTAGCCATCATGCCGTCGCTGGTAATTAACCTGGGTGTAAACTCACAATTTGCATCCTTTTTCGGTGGTACCTCGCTCCTCATCCTCGTGGGTGTTGTGCTGGATACCCTGCAACAAATTGAAAGTCATTTGCTGATGCGTCACTATGATGGTCTGACCAAAACCGGAAGGATCAAGGGACGGACGGCTTATAATATGTAATAGATGATCTATTTCAAGTCGAAAGAAGAAATAGAACTGATAAGACAGAGTTCTTTACTTGTTGGAAAGACATTGGCCGAGGTGGCCAAGGTGATCGGGCCCGGTGTGAAAACCATCAGCCTCGATAAGCTGGCCGAGGATTTTATCTGGAGCAACGGGGGTGTCCCGGGATTCAAAGGTTACAACGGGTTTCCGTTTACACTTTGCATTTCAGTGAACGAGCAGGTGGTGCACGGTTTTCCGGGTGAGAGGGTGCTGGTGGAAGGTGATATCGTTTCGGTCGATTGCGGGGTTGTGATGAATGGTTTTTATGGCGATTCAGCGTATACCTTCCCGATTGGGAACGTGGATCCGGAAGTCATTGAATTGATGAAACGGACCAAAGAGTCGCTGTACCAGGGGATTGAAAAGGCAACTGACGGCAAGCGCGTGGGGGATATCGGTTTTGCGGTGCAGGATTATGTGGAGCGGGCCGGTTACAGTGTGGTCAGGGACCTTGTTGGTCACGGAGTAGGACGACACCTTCATGAAAAACCTGAGATTCCGAATTACGGAAAGCGGGGAACGGGGGTAAAGCTCCAGGAAGGGATGGTAATCGCGATCGAACCTATGATCAACCTCGGTGTTAAAAATGTCATACAGGAACGTGACGGGTGGACAATCCGCACTGCTGACAGGAGACCTTCGGCTCATTACGAGCATACGGTAGCCATCGGTCGTGAAAAAGCGGATATCCTTTCATCTTTCCTGTACATCGAAGAAGAACTAGAAAAACGTGGTTTAGAACTAATATGATATAAATGGCTAAGCAGGCTTCTATAGAACAAGACGGAACAGTCATTGAATCCTTAGGGAATGCCATGTTTCGGGTAGAACTGGAAAACGGGCACATCATTACGGCCCATATTTCAGGAAAAATGAGGATGCATTACATTAAAATATTGCCGGGCGATAAGGTAAAGCTGGAGATGTCGCCATACGATTTGACAAAAGGAAGAATAACATACAGGTATAAATAATAAAAAGGACTGTCATGAAAGTCAGAGCATCAGTAAAGAAACGAACAGCCGATTGCAAGATCGTCAGGAGGAAGGGCAGGGTTTACATCATCAATAAAAAGAACCCGAAACTGAAACAAAGACAAGGATAAGCAATTATCAGTAACAATATCAGTAACAATAACAATAACATAGCATTATATGGCTAGAATTGCAGGAGTCGATATTCCTAAAAACAAGCGCGGCGAGGTCAGCCTGACCTACATTTACGGTATTGGGCGCAGCAGTGCCCAGAAAATCCTGGAAAAAGCCGGTGTCGACTGGAACAAAAAGGTTCAGGACTGGACCGACGATGAGCAGAACAACATCCGAACCATCATCAACAATGAGTTCAAGGTAGAAGGTGCACTTCGCTCAGAGATTCAACTCAACATTAAACGACTGATGGATATCGGGACCTATCGCGGGATCCGCCATCGTCTCGGATTGCCTTCACGCGGGCAGAGTACAAAAAACAACGCACGTACCCGTAAAGGCAAGAAGAAGACTGTCGCCAACAAGAAAAAAGCACCTAAAGGTTAATAATAATTTTGCAGAGATATGGCTAAGACAACCAGAGCAGCAAAGAAAAGGATCGTTAAAGTTGAACCTGTTGGCAGGGCATACATACACGCTTCTTTCAATAACATCATCATAACACTGACGAATAATTCCGGGCAGGTCATTTCATGGGCTTCCGCCGGGAAAATGGGATTCAAAGGCTCCAAGAAAAATACTCCATATGCAGCCCAGATGGCAGCGGAAGAGTGCTCAAAAGTGGCTTTTGACCAGGGACTAAGGAAAGTGAAGGTGTATGTTAAAGGACCGGGGGCAGGACGCGAGTCGGCAATCCGTACCATTCACACAGCAGGCATTGAAGTGTCTGAGATCCAGGACGTGACACCGCTTCCACACAACGGATGCCGCCCTCCGAAAAGAAGAAGAGTGTAACAGCATTGAAAGCAATAATTTAATCTATAAGATAAAATGGCAAGATACATAGGCCCTAAATCAAAGATTGCAAGAAAATTCCGGGAACCCATTTTCGGACCAGACCGGGCATTGGATAAAAAACCTTATCCTCCTGGGATGCATGGCGCATCACACCGCAGGAAAAAAGAATCTGAATACGGAGTACAGCTCCAGGAGAAACAAAAGGCGAAATACACTTATGGCATCCTGGAACGCCAGTTCAGAAAGACGTTTGCCATGGCTACCAAAAAGAAAGGTATCACCGGTGAAGTGCTTTTGCAATTAATTGAGGCCAGGCTCGATAACGTGGTCTACAGGCTGGGCATTGCCCCGACCCGCAGCGCCGCCCGCCAGCTGGTGTCACATCGCCATATCGTCGTTAACGGCGAAGTGGTCAATGTGCCTTCCTATTCACTTAAAGAAGGTGATGTGGTAGGCGTAAGGGAAAAAGCGAAATCACTCGAAGTCATTACTGATGCCCTTGCTTCCAGATCCAATAAATTTTCCTGGCTCGACTGGGATGAGGAGAAAAAGCAGGGTAAGTTCATGAACTATCCTCCACGTGAGGAGATCCCGGAAAATATCCGTGAACAACTCATCGTTGAGTTATATTCAAAGTAATAAGCTGAACTTTTTGATTCAAACCATAATACAATATATATGGCAGTATTAGCATTTCAAAAACCCGAAAAAGTAATCATGGTTGAAACCGATGCGTCAAAGGGAGTCTTTGAATTCAGGCCCCTGGAACCCGGTTTCGGCGTAACTATCGGAAATGCCCTGAGACGAATTTTATTATCTTCACTGGAAGGATTTGCCATTACCTCAATCAAGATTGAAACTGTGGCACATGAATTCTCCACGGTCAAAGGGGTGGTGGAAGACGTTTCGGAAATGATCCTTAACCTGAAGAAAGTCAGGTTCAAAAGGCAGATTGATACCGAAAACAGTGAAAAAGTTACCGTTGTTATCGGTGAACAGGATACCTTCCGGGCCGGCGATATCAACAAATTCCTCTCGGTTTTCCAGGTCCTTAACCCGGAAGTGGAAATCTGCCATCTTGACCCGGGAACGAAACTGACCATGGAAGTCAATGTTGAAAAAGGGCGCGGTTATGTCCCCAGCGAGGAAAACAGGGTCCTCAACAGCGATATCAGTGTGATCGCTATCGATTCAATCCATACTCCCATCCGGAATGTGAGGTTCCATATCGATAATTACCGGGTTGAACAGAAAACCGACTACGAAAAACTGACGCTCGAAATAGAAACCGACGGATCAATCCAGCCGAAGGAAGCTCTCAAGGAAGCAGCAAAAATCCTCATTCATCACTTTATGCTGTTCTCTGACGAGAAGATCACCCTGGATACTGAAGAAAAAGCCGTCGCAGAAGAATTCGACGAAAATTCGTTACATATCAGGCAGTTGCTTAAAACCAAGCTCGTTGATATGGACCTCAGCGTCAGGGCCCTGAATTGCCTTAAGGCAGCCGATGTCGAAACCCTCGGCGACCTGGTTCAATTCAATAAAAATGACCTGTTAAAATTCAGGAACTTCGGCAAAAAGTCCCTGACCGAACTTGAAGACCTTGTAAAGACCAAAGGCCTTGAGTTTGGTATGAACGTAGCTAAATACAAACTTGATAAGGAATAATTGCGATGAGACACGGAAAGAAATTTAATCACCTTAGCAGGACAGCCACTCACAGGAGGGCAATGCTGTCGAACATGGCAACATCGCTGATCATGCATAAGCGGATCACCACAACCCTGGCAAAGGCTAAAGCCCTCAGGGTTTATGTTGAACCGATCATTACCCGTTCCAAAGACGATTCGACCCATTCACGCAGGGTTGTTTTCAGCTACCTGCAAAGCAAGGAAGCTGTCACGGAACTCTTCAGGGATATCTCCCTGAAAGTGGCCGACAGGCCGGGCGGATATACCCGGATCATAAAGCTGGGCCAGCGCCTTGGCGATAATGCCGAAATGGCCATGATCGAACTGGTCGACTTTAACCTGAACCTTTTAGGCGATAAGACCGCTGCTAAGGCAAAGGGTACCAGGAGAGGAAGACGCGGAGCCGGTAAAAAAGGTACTGAAGAAGCCGTTGTCGCTACAGCCGCCGAAGTCAAACCAGCCAAAGCCGCTAAGAAAACAGCAGAACCTGCTCTCCCGGTAGCCGCAGCTCCAGCACCTGAACCCAAAGCGGAAGAGATCATGGAAACGGTCGAAGACGCCGGACCGGTTGCTGAAGCTGAAGAGCCTCAGCCTGAAGGTGAGGCAGAACCGGAACCCGAAGAAGAAACAAAAGCATAATAAATAAATGAAATAAGAAGTTAAAGAGGATAAAGTGGCAACGCTTTATCCTCTTTTAATTTAAAACAAATATAGAATTCAACATTCAACATTCAACATTCAACATTTCATATATGAGCGCAATCATAGATATTCATGCCCGTCAGATCCTGGATTCAAGGGGCAATCCAACTATCGAAGTCGATCTTTTTACCGAGTCCGGCATTATTGCCCGTGCTGCCGTTCCCTCGGGGGCTTCAACCGGTGTCCATGAGGCTGTAGAGCTTCGTGACGGCAATAAAGAAGAATACCTTGGAAAAGGTGTTATGAAAGCCGTACATAACGTCAATACCATCATCAAGGAAGAACTGGCAGGTTACCAGGTAACTGAGCAAGGTGCTATCGACCAGCGGATGATCGAACTTGACGGCACACCTAACAAGGGTCGCCTGGGTGCCAACGCTATCCTTGGCGTATCACTGGCAGCCGCCAAAGCAGGCGCCAATGAATCCGGCCAGTACCCCTACCGTTACATTGGCGGGGTGAATGCCAATACCCTTCCAATCCCGATGATGAACATCCTCAACGGCGGCTCTCATGCCGATAACAGCATCGATTTCCAGGAATTCATGATCATGCCTGTTGGCGCCACCAGTTTCAGCGAGGCTTTGCGGATGGGTGCGGAAGTGTTCCATAACCTGAAATCGGTTTTGAAGAAAAAAGGATATTCAACCAATGTGGGCGACGAAGGCGGTTTCGCACCGAACCTGGGTTCCAATGAAGAAGCTATCAAAGTTGTGCTCGAAGCTATCGAAAAAGCCGGCTACAAGCCCGGTGAAGATATTTATATCGCACTTGACCCCGCAGCATCCGAATATTTCCTCACCGACGAGAAAGTCTATCACCTCAAGAAATCCACCGGCGATAAGCTGACCCCTTCGCAGATGGTCGACTACTGGGCCGGGTGGGTTAAGAAATACCCCATTATCTCAATTGAAGACGGTATGGCGGAAGATGACTGGGATGGATGGAAACTGATGACAGATAAGATGGGCAGCAAGATCCAGCTGGTAGGGGATGACCTGTTCGTTACCAATACCCAGCGCCTGCAACAGGGTATCAATTTGGGAGTTGCCAACAGTATCCTCATAAAGGTCAACCAGATCGGCACGCTTACCGAGACTATCAACGCTGTGAATATGGCTTACAC
>CAYJNJ010000061.1:0-11299 GCA_964371595.1 uncultured Bacteroidales bacterium
GTCGCGGGTCCTGATGTTGTACCACCTGATCATGCGTTCTCCCTTATTCTTTGTCATGATAGGATTGGTGTAATGCGGATGGAATTCATAGGCCAGGACTTCAACAAAAGCACCCTGCACCTCATAATATTCTTCGGGGGGGATAACAAACTCAAACCAGTCTTTACCCATTACTTCCTCTTCGGAATAACCGGTCAGCTTATAAAAATAAGGGCTTAAAAATTCGACCTGTCCCATCCTGTTAAGTCCTACCACTACAAGGTCTGTATTGCTGATAAGTTTCTGCCATTTCTTTTCCCTTTCAATAATATCAAAATGGGAGTTGACGACATTCACGAAGTGGATAAACGGAATAAAGCTAAGTACCAGATAAAAGGTGAAACCTGCAAACGGCAGCATATAGGCTGATTCTGCCATGTCCAGGTCAACTGCCTGATCGTAAACCCCGGAAAAAAAAATGAGTAGAATCCCGGCAAATAAAAACATCCTGGTTAACAGGTTAATATAATTCAGTTTCCTCCTGATTAAAAGGTAGGCAGAGACAGCAAAAAGTAAAATTACCAGGTCGATAATCGCCCTCCAAAAAGTAAATCCGTTGTTGATCATCAGGATGCTGTCGCCTGATGGTAAATAAAAACGCCGGGTAGTGCCGGTTTCACCGAATAACACGTAATCTGGCACAAACAGGCTGAAGATAATAATTAAAAAGAAAAGAGAGCTGTTGAGCAGTATATAGAGTTTTCTGCCATCCTGTAAAAGATGAAAAATAACCCCGAGCATATTCAGGAAAATAATTGAGGTAAAGATCAGCTGGAACCTCAGGATATCAAACGGGGATATGGAAACTGAGGCAGTGGATGAAAATATTATTGACCCGCTAAATGTTATGAAAATCACCAGTGAAAGGACTGCTCCTACAAGAAAAAGTAAATCCTTATTTTTTCTGAATGAGACGATTAACTGCAATATGCATGCAAAAAAGCTTATTGAAGCCAATGCTATATGTAAGATGAGGACCGGTGTCATGAAAAATTGTAAAGATGGCAAAAGGTTGACAAATTTAACTAAATACCCGGTATGAGTCAAGTTATTTATAATTTTACTAAAAATTAATTCAGCCATGTCTGATTTTTAACTGATTTGAAAACCAGTTATTTACATTTTATTATTTAATCATGTTATCAAAAAAGGCGCAATATTCGATTCTGGCATTGGTTAAACTTGCCAAAGAGTACAATGCAGGACCTGTTTTGATTAACAGCATTTCAAAGAGTGAAAGGATCCCCAAAAAGTTCCTGGAGAGCATCCTGTTTGATCTGAAGCAATTAGGAATACTGGCAAGCAAAAGGGGGAAAGGTGGGGGTTATTACCTTATTAAGAATCCTGCAGATATAAACCTCGCAGATATTATCCGCCATATTGACGGGGCAATTGCCCTGATCCCCTGTGTAACTTATAAATATTACCAGCCTTGCCAGCATTGCAAAGATGAGGTCACCTGCGGTATCCGGAGTGTTGTAAAAGACATAAGGGATGAAACAGTCAATCTCCTGAAGAAAATATCACTGACCGATATTATCGATAGAGAGGAGCATCTTGTCCAGGAAAATTTATCTAAAAATATTTAATTCTCTATTAGTTCTATAGATTATATATTTTTATAATTTTGGGGGATAATTATAAAACCAAAAAAAAATGAAAGCTAATAAACTGTTTGGCCTTTTACTGCTGGTAACGGTCATTATCATTTCAACAAGCTGTACTTCATCCGAAAGCAGGAAAGGCTCTAAAACCGGGGAACTTAAAGGAAAAATTTCGATTTCCGGGGCATTTGCACTTTACCCGATGGGGGTTAAATGGGCGGAGGAATTTCAAAAGCTGCACCCTGGTGTGAGGATTGATATTTCTGCCGGTGGTGCGGGTAAAGGAATGACAGATGTATTATCAGGCATGGTCGACCTTGCCATGGTTTCCCGGGAAATTTCGCAGTCTGAAATTGACAAAGGGGCTTGGTTCCTTGCAGTGACTAAAGATGCTGTACTCCCCACCATCAACAGCCAGAACCCGGTGGTCTCGGATATCCTTGCCAAAGGATTTACACGTGAAATATTCACGGAAATTTACCTGAACAGCAAAGTCCATACCTGGGGCGAGTATCTTGATAATTCCGATCAGAGCAAAATAAATGTGTATACCCGGTCGGATGCCTGCGGAGCCGCGGAAATGTGGGGAAAATATCTCGGAAAAAACCAGGAAAGCCTGCTGGGAGTGGGTGTCTTTGGAGATCCGGGAATTGCCGATGCAGTTAAAAATGATAAATTCGGTATAGGTTTTAACAATGTGATCTATGCATACGATATCAATTCGCGTGTAAAATATAGCGGGATGGAGGTTATCCCTATCGACCTGAATGGAAACCGTATAATCGATCCCGAGGAGAATTTTTACGGCAGTCTGGACTCCATCATGAATGCCATTCAAAAAAACATATACCCCTCCCCTCCTGCCCGCGATCTTTACCTCGTTTCAAAGGGAAAACCCACAAATCCCACGGTGCTTGCATTCCTGGGATGGATACTTTCCGATGGCCAGAAATTTGTCAATGAAGGAGGTTATGTCCAGTTACCGGATGAAAAGCTCACCAATGAAAAACTTAAAATCCAGTAGTCTTGGCAAGGTTTAGAATAGGAAGACATCTGCGAAGCAGGCTGCATCTGATCTGGATGATGATCGGGCTGGTCCTTGTGATCTTCCTGCCCTTTGCGCTTGGTGTCGGTCTTTATATCAAATCTACGATGCTCCTGGAAGACCAGTCGGTGTTCGACCTGTTGTTTTCCAGCGACTGGCGGCCTCTGGCAGGTAAATTTGGATTCTTAGCATTTGCCGTCAGTTCCGTATGGGTCACATTTCTTGCACTGCTGATTGCAGGACCGATTTGCCTGCTTACAGCCATCCACCTTACACAATATGCCAAAGGCTGGGTGCTTAAGGTTATGCATCCGGTCATCGATATCCTGGCAGGCATCCCATCAGTTATTTTCGGGGTCTGGGGCATCCTTGTCATTGTACCTTTTATTTCCAAATACCTCGCACCCCTTTTCGGTGTGTCTACCTCAGGGTATACACTCCTGGCCGGAGCCATTGTGCTTTCAGTTATGATCATCCCCTTTGTGCTCAATATCCTTATCGATGTCTTTAAAACCATTCCCGACGAATTGAAGGAAGCTTCCTTATCCCTGGGTGCAAGCCAGTGGCAAACGGTAAAGCTCGTCCTGCTCAGGAAAGCTTTCCCAGGCATTGTATCTGCCCTGGGTTTAGGGCTTTCCCGTGCTTTTGGCGAAACTATTGCCGTACTGATGGTTGTCGGAAATGTTGCGATCATTCCTAAGGGCATTTTCCAGCCGGGTTACCCGCTGCCTGCACTGATCGCTAACAACTACGGTGAAATGCTGTCGATACCGATGTATGATTCGGCCCTGATGCTCGCAGCCATGATCCTGTTCTTTGTGGTGCTGATATTTAACTTTTTATCCAGGTTAGCCATAATTAATCTTGAAAAACATACCAGTTGATGAAGAATTTACGATTCATAGAAGAAAAGTTTTTCAGGGTGCTGATGTTTTTTTCCACCAACCTGATCGTAATCATACTTCTGCTTATCATAATAAGTATCCTTTATAAGGGCCTGCCATCATTGTCATGGGAAATGATCTTCCAGACACCTAAAGGAGGTTTTTATTTCGGAAAGGAAGGCGGCATACTGAACGCCATTGTCGGCTCGCTCTATTTATCAATCGGGGCAACGGTACTGGCTGTCGTTGTTGGTTTGCCCGTAGCATTACTGATGAATGTCATCCTGGTAAAACATAAAAAACTGATCAATGCGATCCGTTTTTTGCTGGACCTGCTCTGGGGGATCCCATCCATCGTTTACGGCGCTTTCGGTTTCACCATCATGATCTATCTCGGGATTAAAACCTCATTACTGGCAGGTATCATAACAGTTACGTTATTTATTATACCGATCATGGTCAGGGCGATGGACGAAGTGCTGAAAACAGTACATCCAGGGCTGCTGGAAGCCAGCTTATCACTGGGTTCCACGCATTCGGAGACGGCTTTCAAAGTCTTTCTGAGGCAGGCTTCGCCCGGTCTTGTCACGGCAGTTTTATTGTCGTTCGGACGGGCTATCGGGGATGCAGCATCAGTGCTTTTTACCACCGGGTATACCGACCACATCCCTACGTCACTCGGCCAGCCGACTGCTACTCTGCCTCTGGCTATTTTCTTCCAGCTCTCCTCACCGATTGAAGAAGTGAAAAACAGGGCTTATGCTTCTGCCGTAGTGCTGACAGTTATCATCCTTATCATCAGTGTACTGGCAAGGCTTTATTCAAAAAGATATCAGAAAAACAAAATCAATTTCTGAAATGGACAATGGAGTTAAAATAAAGATACAAAACCTTGATCTTTTTATCGGCAAGCAGCATATCCTGAAGAATATCAATGTTGCCATTCCTGAGAAAAAGATCACGGTGATCCTGGGCCCTTCAGGTTGTGGGAAAACCACGCTGATGAAAAGCATGAACCGGTTGACCGATCTTTATCCTGATGTAAAAGTTACCGGGCAGATCTTTATCAATGATGATGATATCCTGCATACGCAAATGGACATCACTAGGCTGAGACAGAAGATGGGACTGCTTTCCCAGCGCCCCTACCCTCTCCCAATGAATATTTATAATAATGTAGCCTACGGTTTGCGAATCAGTGGCAGGAGAAAAAAACAATTCCTCGATAAAAGGGTGGAGCATTATCTCCGGATGGCCAATTTATGGGATGAGGTAAAAGACAGGTTGCGCGACCCGGCTTCCAAATTATCCATTGGCCAGCAGCAGCGGTTATGCCTTGCCCGCGGATTGGCCGTTGATCCGGAGATCATCCTTGCCGATGAACCAACATCCGCACTCGACCCGATTTCGAGCCAGGCCATTGAAGAAAAATTCATCGAGCTGAAAAAGAACTATACGGTCATCCTTGTGACCCATATCCTGCGACAGGCCAGGCGAATCGCCGATAATGTCATTTTTATGTACATGGGTGAAGTCATTGAGCAGGGGCCTGCCAACCAGGTTTTCGAAAATCCACAGGAAGAAAAAACCAAGTCTTATCTTAAAGGACTATTCTATTAATTAACGGATTTCTAAATCTTTATAACAATTCACATGAAAAAGTCTCTACTACTTTTTGCATTTTTACTGTTATTTTTTTCACAGGTAAATGCGCAGTTTACACTTAAAGCCGAATTCCGTCCCCGCTTTGAATACAGGGGTGGTTATGGTAAGATCCTTACTGAAGAAGAAAAGCCAATTTTCTTTGTAAGCCAGCGAAGCCGTCTTTCGGCTTATTATAAAACCGACATTTATTCGTTTGGTTTTGCAGTCCAGGATGTAATGGTCTGGGGTGATGAAGATTTTTATTCCTCTACCGGTGTTTTTGGAAACAAATCAAGCATCGATATCAATGAAGCCTGGTTTGGGATCAAGCCTTATGAAAAGGGAAATATCAGGATAGGCCGGCAATACTGGGCTTATGAGGATGAAAGGTTATTATCGCCCAGGGGCTGGAACCAGAGCGAGATCAAGTATGATGCAGTTTTGTTCCAGCATGCCGGGGATAAACTAAAATTCGATGCCGGTTTATCATGGAATAATGATATCGACCGAAATTTTGGAAATGAATATCCAACCGGTAAAATGAAGTCTATGAACTTCGTTTATGTTAGAAAGGATTTCAATGACTGGCTCCATGCAACGGTAATGGCGCTGGCTTCCGGATTTACGGCAACGGATTCTACGCCGGATATTAACTGGCTGGGAACATACGCCGGGTACCTGGGGGTTAAAAAAGGCCCGGTAAGCGCACTTGCCAGCGGATTCTACCAAAGCGGCACCAACCGCAAAGGTCTGAGCACCAATGCCTACATGTTCGCTCTAAGCGGCGATTACCTGATCAAGGAGAAATATTCCGTAGGTGCCGGTATCGATTATCTTTCGGGCCATGACCAGCAAAGCTCTGATTCAGCTTACCTTGAAAAAGCCCATGCTTTTGATATATTCTATGGTACCCGGCATGGTGTCTTCGGGCATATGGACCTGTTTAACAATCTTCCTAAATCCACATCCGACGGAGGACTTGTTGATATTTACGTCAGGCTGAAATGGATCCCGGTAAAAAACACAAAGATTGGCGCCGATTTTCATTTCTTCAGTTTGCAAAACAATGTCATTGATAAGACTGCCGAAAGTACAGCATACCTGGCGAAAGGACTCGGTCAGGAAGTCGACCTTAATTTCTCCTGGGACATTTCAAAGATATTTAATGTGAAAGGGGGATATTCTTTCTTCCTGGTCACTGATTCAATGGAAAAGCTGCAGGGCATCGAGCCCGGCAATTCCAGGTTCCCAACCTGGATATGGGTTATGATCTCGGCTAAGCCGGTTTTCTTCGATACAACCCCGAAGTAAATCTGACCGTCAGGGAAAATGTAACATATCATTAACAATTAATATTATTGTTTAGAATTATTATTTCTAATTTAGTGTCCTGTTAATCCCAAGGTCTTACCTAATAAACCTGTTATGTTATGAAAAGATTAAACCACGTCATGATTATTATGCTATTGTCTGCATTGGTGCTGACAGTTAGCTGCAAAAAAGACAAAGATGAACCGGATACACCTGAATATTCCCTCGGATGGTTCGGTTCCGATGATCCCAGCGAGGTCCCATCGTCAACCAATTTCGGATTTGGCTCAAGCGATGTACCGCCTAGTTATTCGCTTATTGACAAGTTCCCTCCTATCGGTGACCAGGGCCAGTACGGTACCTGTGTTGCATGGGCGGTAGCTTATAACACTAAAACCATGGTTAACGGGCTTTCAAAAGGTTATGGCGCCAGCGACCTTGCCAGCGCCAATAAGCAGTTCAGTCCGCGCGACCTTTTCACTGCCATCGATGATGCCAACAAAGGTGAAAACTGCGGTGGCACTAATTTTAATTTCGCCCTCGACCTGGTGCAAACCAGGGGGGTCGCCACGCTGGCCACAGCCCCTTACACTACTGACCTTGGCACTTGTTCCCAGAACACGCTGGATCCTTCATGGACAGCCGAAGCAGCCGGTTTTAAGTTCAAATTCTGGAGGAAAATTGATGCTTCGGTAAATGCAATTAAGGAAAACATATCGCAAAATGTACCGATAGTTTTTGGTGCCCGTCTTGCAGATAACTTTATGTCGCACAATTCCGACGAAGTTATTTCATCGGCCACTTCCTATGAAAATGTAGGTCAACATGCTTATCACGCCATGGTAATTGCAGGTTATGATGACAACAAAGGCCCTAATGGCGCTTTCCGCTGTGTCAATTCATGGGGCACTTCCTGGGGTGGTGATGGTTATTTCTGGGTTGATTACAATTTCTTTATGAATGAATTTTTGTCAAGCCTGAGCAACGAAACCAACCTTTATATTGCCGCAAACGATGACAGCAACACCGAACCACCGGACGATATAGATCCTGATGTGACCGGCGTGGACCTTATCCCATGGGTGTTTGATGACTGGTCAACCGGCAGCTTTGACTATCCTAATGAAAGGGTCATCGATTTCAACATTTATAATGCAGGCAACGCAGACGCACCTTCTTCAGCCGACTGGTCTTACTATTACATTTATTACAATGCTTATAACGCCAACGATTACGGTGTTATATTTTATGACCAGTTTAATACCACCATTCCTGAAAATACCATCGAGTGCCCGGAAGATTGGAACTGTATCATTAATATCCCGATCCCGGCAGGAAATGATTTCGCTTATTACGCATGGGGAGAACTCTATGTGGAACGGTATTACTATATGCCTGATATTACAGGGGATTATTACCTCCTTTGCCTTGCCGATGCAGAAGACAAATTCCAGGAACAGGATGAAATGAACAATCTCTTCTATACCACGTTGGATCCGGTATATTTTCAAAATGGAATAGAATATTATAAGTCGTCTGAAGGCAAAGTGTCCAGCCCTTTTACATTTAAGAATGACATTCCTGTCAGTCCTGAGAATATCAAACGTTCCAAATACAACAGCAGTGTAAGCCCGAAATTCAGAAATGCTTACACGCCGGAAGAAATCTTATCTTTATTCAAAAAAGAAAAGGCAAACGGAAATCTCGACAGGAAAGTGGATGAATATGTGCAGCGTAATGCTACCATGACTTCAAAGAAAACATTAAAATAGATTATCCAGTAATAATAAAGAGTTTGCTGACCGGAACAATTTTCGGTGGCAAACTCTTTTTTTTATATTTGATTAAACGCCATTACCATGAAAATTTACCTGATTCTTCTTACCGCAATGATAACAGCAAACTGTGCTTCATGTAGCGTACCGGGCAATAAAGACAGCTTTGAAGATCTTATCAGGGAAGGAAAAGATGTTTATTTTAAAGATGTAACCTTTGAAAACGATATTGATTTTACCCAATTTGACAAAAACCTGGTAAGCGAAGGTGTTTACCAGGTGCGGGTTGTTTCTTCGGTTACATTCCAGGATTGCATTTTTAAAGGAAAAGTAATCACATACAACCGTGATAAGGACAATATTACAACCATGACCTCATTTCAGAGCAACCTCTCGTTTATTGGATGCATATTCCATGAGGAGGCGAATTTCAGGGCTTCCAGCATACTTGGGAGGGCAGATTTCACAAATACTTTATTCCTGAAGACAGCCAGCTTCGAGGAATGTACCTTTTTCCAAAATGCCTATTTCAGGGCAAGCTCCTATCATGAAGAACTCCGGTTTCAAAACGCCGTCTTTATGCAGAAAGCCAACTTTTTAAATGCAGCATTTGATGCCACTGCAAGCTTTCAGCACGCCACTTTCCACAGTGAAGCACAATTTTCTTCCACCAAATTTATGGGATATGCTGATTTTGGATTGATAAGCTGCCATGGCGATTTCTTTGCAAACTATGCCCAGTTTAATGACCGCGCGATCTTTAACAATGGGTTTTTTAACGGCCAGGCGGATCTGATCAACATCAAATTTAAATATTGTGAGATAAAGAACTGCCGGTTTTATGGCGAAGCAAGGTTTACTAAATCCACAGCAGAGGATTTCATATACTTTGATAAGGCATTTTTCTTGCTCGAAAAGCCCGACTTCAGCTCATTTGATCAGGCTAAAATCAGCCTGGAAGGTATCATTGCAAGAGAATAATCCGCTTATTCACCTAAAGCCTGTTTCAGGAACTGTATCCTTTCGAAGGCTGCAATGTTTTCATGCTTCTTGGTTAGCTTTCCTTTGAAATCATCGATTTTAGTGTATCCTTTAAAAGCCATCCATTTGTGCAGGTCATTAACCATGGTGTCAATATAACCAAGGCCATTGATGTACAATGTGGAGCAGACCTGTACAGCGGAAACGCCGGCCAGAAGCATCTTGATCATCCCGTTTCCGTCATGGATCCCGGTATTTCCGGCGATATCGCATTTCACACGTGAAGCAAATAATGATGCCCAACGCAGCGGCTGCCCCATCTCCTGCGGACAGCTCAGGTAGTTCGGGCGGCTTAGCTCTTCAGTATCTATATCAATATCCGGGCGGTAAAACCTGTTGAAAACCACAATGGCATCAGCACCCGCCTGGCAAAGCCGGTTTGTCATGTTAAACCCATTACTGAAAAATGGGCCGATCTTGACGGCTATCGGGGCACTGACATTTTTCCTGACTTCTTCTACAATTTGTACATAAAAATCCTCGATCTCAAGACTTGAAATTTTCTCATCCTTGGGAACGATTCCGATATTCAACTCGATACCATCGGCTCCGGCGTCTACCAGTTCCCTGCAATATCGCGGCCACTCAGCCGATGTGACGCAGTTCACACTGGCCAGGATCGGGATATTGGTCTGATCTTTGGCATCCCTGATCAGTTTCAGGTAGCCTTTGATTCCATGCTCTTTCGAATGCTGGCTGATGTATTCGATGGCTTCCGGATACCAGAAGTACTTCTGGTCCTGGTCCATCAACCGGTTGCCATTCGCCAGGAATTGCTCCTCAAACAATGACTTCAATACAATAGCGCCTGCACCGTAATCGGCGCATTTCTTCACATCCTCGATCGTGCTGGTTATTCTTGAGCTACTGACAATTAAGGGATTCCTGAGTTTCAATCCCATGTAAGTCGTCGATAAATCCATATTATTGAGTTTTGAGGTTTAAGGTTTAAGGTTTCGGTTCGGGAATTTTTTGGTTTTGTAAATTTATAAGATATTCTTTAATAAACATAAGTGCTTTATTAAGATTATCCTCTGCTTGTTCAGTAAGCCCTTCTTCGAATTCCCATTGGTACCCTTTGATGTGAAGGAGCTTAACCATGGGTGATTTCCCGAACAATTCCGCACATAGCTTTACAATATAACCTGGTGATGCGGCATGGGTGGTAAAAGTGACATCGGTTTCACCTGTAACATCGGTCAGTACAAAATCGATAATCTCTTCCGTGCTTGCATCGACGAAAATAACCAGGTCTTTTGCTGAGATTGCTTCCGCATCTTCAATGTTCAACTGGTAATTAGAATCGAATTCGATTCCCTTGATGCCCGACTCATTTACCCATTCCTCCAGTTTTCTGACCATGGCATAGCCTAAGCCGTCATCTTGCCTGCCAGGATTGCCGTAACCATAAATGAGTATTTCAACAGGGGCAGCCAAATTTTAGGTACGCTTTCTGTCAAGAAGGTTATTGTCTTTATCGTACAGGGTAATATCAAGAGGCATCTGGCCAAGGGCATGAGTTGCACAGCTAAGGCAAGGGTCATAGCACCTGATCGCAACTTCCACAGCGTTCATCATCGGCTCGGTGATCTCGGTCTTTCCATTCATCCATGATTTTGCCACATGGTTCACCGAACGGTTCATCGGCTCATTGTTATTTGTAGTGGATACAATCAGGTTGGCCATTGTGATCTGGTCGTCATCATTGATCCTGTAATGGTGGAAGAGTGTTCCGCGCGGTGCCTCGATCAATCCGACACCTTCATTCGTTTTCGTGCCTTTGGTAACCAGCGGTCCTTCCAGCAGGTCCTTATCATTCAGCAGCATTTGGATCTCTTCTGCGGCGTGCAGGGTTTCGATCAGGCGGGCATAATGATAATGCATACAATGGTTATTCGGTTTGCCATTGGTAAGGGCTTTATATTCCTCAAATTCTTTCTGCGCCAGCGGTGTAGG
>CAYJNJ010000061.1:11309-28325 GCA_964371595.1 uncultured Bacteroidales bacterium
AATCACAGGTATTAAGCCTGGCCAGCGGGCCAACCCTGTACCATCCTTTAACCGGTCCCAATTCCTTAAGGTAGGGGAATTTCATGTAGCTCCAGGCTTTCACCTCTTCTTCAATATAATCGGTATAATTCTGATAATCCACGTCATTCAGGATCTTCCGCCCATCAGAATCCACGGCCCGGATTACACCATGATACAGGTCAAGGGCGCCGTCTTTGCGGACAAGGCTGAGGTGGTTTGACGGGAACTCTGCGAAAGTATCGATGAATTCCTTATTCTTTTTATAATATGTTTTAAAGAAATCAAGTGCGCCCTGTGCCCATGCGATCATACTTTCGATATTCATCGGGGCTTCACCTTTGAGGAAATGGTCCCTTTCCTCGACTGTGAGGTGCTTGTTGATGCCGCCGGGTATAGCACCGGTACCATGAATTTTTTTACCGGCTGTGGCAGCAATGATTTCCTGTCCGAACTTCCGCATCAACACTCCTTGCACAGCAAGGTCCCTGTGATGGATGGCAACACCGATGACGTTCCTGATTGCCGGATCGGCGTCTATTCCCAGCAACAGGTCGGGGGAAACAAGATGGAAGAAATGAAGCGCATGCGACTGGAATGTTTGCCCGTAGTGCATCAGGCGGCGCATTTTTTCACCGGTCGGGGTAAGTCCGTCGCCGGTGCCGGCCCCAACGATCACATCAAGCGCTTTGGCAGCTGCAAGGTGGTGACTGACGGGGCAAATACCGCAAAGGCGCTGAACCAGCACCGGGGCTTCCCAGTATGGGCGTCCCTGGATAAACCGTTCGAATCCCCTGAATTCCACGATATGGAGACGGGTTTGTGATACATTGTTATGATCGTCGAGATGGATGGTAACTTTTCCATGGCCTTCCACCCTGGTGACGGGTTCTATTGTGATTTTCTGTGACATATCCAATTCTCCTTATTAATCAAATTTTATAACTTCATAGGGCAGCTTCATTTCATCCCCTGTAAGTAATGCAACGAGGGCATTCCAGATAAGGTCGGCACGCGGAGGGCATCCCGGCAGGAAATAGTCGATCTTGACAATTTCATGGCAGGGATAAACCCTGTCGAGCAGCATCGGCAGTTCATCATCGTTAGGGAGCACCTTATCTTTGTTCATCTGGACGGTAGGACCGTTCAGGTAAGCTTCTTCAATGCATTCACTGATCGGTATCCCGTTCCTCAACGCAGGAAGGCCCCCCATGATAGCACATTCGCCAACTGAAATGAGGATTTTACAGTTCTTACGGAATTCCTTCAGGACTTCAACATTCTCACTGTTACAGCAACCGCCTTCAAGTATACCGACATCACACATTTTAGTGAATTTTTTGATATCGTCGATAGGGGATTTATTGAATTCAACCAGTTCGATCAGGTCAAGGATACGTTCGTCAATATCGAGGATCGACATATGGCATCCGAAACAGCCTGCCATTGATGTCGTTGCAATAATCGCTTTACTCATAACTGTTATATTTTACCGTTTAACACTTATTTCTTTACGAGATCGGACCCAATGACGTCAAAATCATATTTCCGCTGACCTATCGGGGAATAATAACCTCTTTCTTTTTTGATGATGGCACCAACGGGACAGATGTCCATAGCCTGGAGGGCTTCGGCTTCAGAAAGCTGGTTTGCAAGTTCGACGTCCAGTTCAATATGAAGGTGATGTCCGCCGCGGTGATTCAATGCGAATACCGGTTTGTCGTCTTTCAGCACCATCCTGACACAGCGTTTGCACACAATGCAACGGTTCCTGTCGTGGTAAATGAATTTGCTTTTTGCATTCACGCCCTTGATCGGGAATTCGTACGGGAACCTCGGGACCATCATCTGGTAGCGGTATCCCAGTGCCTGCAATTCGCAGTTTCCGCTCTTCTCGCAAGCAGGGCAAAAATGATTGCCTGCCACAAAAAGAACTTCTACGATGGCTTTTCTCATGTCATCGAGATCAGGCACATTGTTCTCAACCACCATACCTTCTGCAACCGGGGTCGTGCAGGCGGTCATATTCCTTCCGTTTACCTTTATGTTGCAGATACGGCAGGATCCTGCCGGCTTTATCCCATCCACATAACAAAGGGAAGGGATGAATATGCCATTAGCCCTGGCTGCATCCATAATGGTCTGACCGGGATTGGCATAACAGACTTTATCGTCTATAATGAATCTGATTTTTTCGCTCATATTCAAGGTTCTTAAATATTTTCTGAATCAATGACTTTCAAACTTAGGTACCCTTCCGACATATTCACAGGAATCTGCAACGGCTTCTTCCATATTAAATGTCGAAACGAACTCATCTTCGGTAACCACGAGATCCTCATACAACGGCCTGAAATTCTCTATAGTAGAAAAGATCGGGTTGGCAGCTGTCTGGCCGAGTCCGCAGCGGTTAGCTACTTTCATATATTTCGACCACTGGTGAAGCTCGTTAATATCGGTTTTAGTCCCATGTCCGTCAATAATTTTCTGAAGCTTATTCCTCAGGATAACGGTAAGGGAACGGCAGGGTGCACAGGAACTACAGGATTCTTCGATAAAGAAATCGGTAAAATTGATCACAACTTCTTTCAGGAGGTTGCGGTGTTTCCCGATCACGATCATGGAACCGCCGGTTGCAAGGTCTTCAAAAGAAATTTCCCTGTGGAACTGGGTGGGATTGATACAGGTTCCCGAAGGGCCGCCAACCTGGACAGCCTGAACGGATGTGGCGCCCACCATTTCCAGTAAATCCCTGATGGTCATCCCCCACTCGATCTCATAAACCCCGGGGTGCCTGCAATCGCCTGAAATGCTGAGAAGCTTGGTGCCGGCAGATTCTTTGGTCCCCATCGCTTTAAACCATTCCGGACCTTTAACCATTATTTTAACGACGGCTGAAAGTGTTTCCACATTATTGATCACGGTAGGCATATCAAGATACCCTTTCTGAACGGGGAACGGAGGACGGTTACGCGGCTCACCGCGCTTTCCTTCCATAGATTCGATAAGTGCGGATTCTTCTCCACAAACATAGGCACCGGCGCCAAGCTGGATACGGATGTCGTAATTGAAACCCTGCTTTCCGGCTATATTTTTACCAAGGAGATTGCCTTCCCTCATTTCCTGCAGCATTTGCTCAAGGTAGGCAACAAGGTAACGGTATTCATAACGAAGGTATAAAACACCTTCTTTTGCACCCAGGGCATAACCTGCAATGACCATCCCTTCAAAAAGCTGTTTTGGAAGCTCGGTCAGGATCACCCTTTCTTTAAAAGTCCCGGGTTCGCCCTCGTCGGCATTACATAACAGATAGATGACGGGACCTTTGGATTTGCGGCAGAAATCCCATTTCATACCTGCGGGAAATCCAGCTCCGCCGCGGCCCCTGAGGTTCGAACGTTTTACTTCATCAATCACCTGTTCCGGGTCCAGGTTCACAGCCTTGCGGATACCAAGGCCAAGCTCATACTCTGAAAACAGTACCGCCCCTTTCTTCATCAGGTTGTTATGGACCATCGATTTGATCATCGGGTGGCTGTTCTGGCCATCGCCATATTTAACAACAAGGTCCGACACCGGCTTGCCTTCACGGAATGCCGATACAAGTTCCCTTACTTTCGATGGGGTTAGTTTTGTAAAAACCACATCATTGATGATAGCCGCCGGCTCCTGGTCATTCATTCCTATGTCGGCCGTGTCCCAGAGACCGATCAACCCATCCTCCGAAACCGAGTTGAACTTGATCCCGGCCTCTTTTTCAAATATTCTGGCGATCTCATCCCTTCCCATCATGCAGGATACTGCGCTGTTGTTCAGGTATACGGCATATTTTCCGACGGGTTGGGTTGAGTAGAAATGATAGAAGGAAATGGTTTGTTCAACATCCACTTCTGATGTTTTAAGCATCCCGGCAATTATTCCGACAGCTTCGGAAGGGATAAAGCCAAACTCATCTTTCACGTCATGCAAAATATCCATGAGCCTTGTCCGGTCATGGCTATATTTTGCGATAATGGTCTTTATTTTTGATTCCATCTGCAAGGTTATTTTGTTAAAATTCTGATATTCAGTTTGGTATTGTGAATTTATTAACAAAGCAAAATTAACTGAATATGTTAGACTTACAACTAAACATATAAATTTAGAATAAATACAAATAATACTTATTTTTGCCCTCCTTTAATATAGCGATGAAATCCATAATTGCCAGATCGATACACATAAAAGGCCTCGTGCAGGGTGTTGGTTTCAGGCCCTTTGTTTACCGGCTGGCGACCAGGCATAACCTGTCAGGCTGGGTTGAAAATGGCAATGATGGAGTGAGGATCTATGCCGAAGGGCGGGTATCAGACATGAATGGATTTATTACCTATCTTTCACTGGAAGCCCCTGCCGCCTCGCAAATCCTTGAAATTACGGTAAGTGATTCGCAAAGACTCAATGAAAATACGTTCAGTATCAGGAAAAGCACTGATGATTCAGATGAGGTCACTGAAATAAGCCCTGACATTGCCGTATGCGACCAATGTCTTGAAGACATGCATTCACAGTCCCACCGGATGGATTACCCTTTCATCAACTGCACCAATTGCGGCCCCAGGTTCAGCATAATTAAAGGCCTCCCCTACGACCGGGAAAAAACGGCAATGCAACCTTTTGAAATGTGCCCGGTGTGCAGAGCGGAATATTCTGATGTTAACGACCGCCGCTTCCACGCCCAGCCTGTTGCATGCAACCATTGCGGTCCACACTATGAGCTAGTTGAAAACGGCCGGTCACTTACCGGGACTAAGATCATTGTGGATCGTCTTGTCAGCCTCCTGCAATCAGGGAAAATTATTGCAATGAAAGGCATTGGCGGTTTTCACCTGGCCTGCGATGCCACCGATGAAGAAGCGGTAAGCTTGCTGAGAAGCCGCAAAAACCGTGAAGGCAAGCCCTTTGCGGTCATGTTTAAAGATATTTATACCCTTCGCAAATTTGCTGAAATTAATTCAAAGGAGAAATCGGCCCTGTTATCATGGCGCAGGCCTATCGTTATCGTTAAAAACCATGCGGTAAACCGGCTGGCCCCCAGTGTCAGCAACGGATTCGAAACATCCGGGGCGATGCTTCCTTATATGCCCATTCATTACCTTCTCTTTGAAAAACTTGATGTACCTGCTATAGTCCTGACAAGTGGAAATTTATCCGATGAGCCTGTCATCATCGGGAACACGGAAGCCCTGGACAGGTTAAAAACCGTTGCAGATGCATTCCTGCTTTATAACAGGGATATCTGGAACCGCACCGACGATACGGTAATGATGTTCACCGGTCTTACTCCCAGGATGATCAGGCGGTCACGCGGCTTTGCACCTTCCCCGGTAAATATGAAAATGGATGTCGACGGAATATTTGCCGCCGGTGCAGAACTGGTGAATTGTTTCTGCCTGGGTAAAGATCAGAAAGCGATCATGAGCCAGCACATCGGCGACCTGAAAAACCTGGAAACCCTTGATTTTTACAGCGAATCCCTGGAAAGGTACCAGGAACTTTTCAGGATTAAGCCAACCCTGGTGGTTTGTGATATGCACCCCGATTACCTGTCTACCCGTTTTGCGCAGGATTTTACAAAAAAGAACGGGATAGAACAAATTGAATCAGTTCAGCATCATCATGCCCACATTGCAGCCTGCATGGCCGAGCATGGACTTGATGAAACCGTTATCGGTGTTAGCCTGGATGGGGTTGGTTACGGAACCGACGGTAATATATGGGGATTCGAATTCATGAGCTGCGACCTGGCCGGATTTAAAAGGGAAATGCATCTTGAGTACGTCCCACAGCCTGGCGGTGATAAAGCAAACCTTGAGCCCTGGCGGATGGCACTAGCTTACCTTCATCAATATGCAAGCGAAGACCTGGAATCGCTTGACCTGGAATTTCTTAAAGATATTGGGCCTGAGAAGATCAGGCTGGTCTCCATGGCCCTTAAAAACCGGATCAACTGCCCGCTGACTTCCAGTGCAGGAAGGCTTTTCGATGCTGTAGCCGCCATGATCGGTATTTGCAACTACACTTCTTTCCATGCCGAAGCCCCGATGCGTCTTGAAAATATTATGGATCTTGACGAAACCGGCTTTTATGGCTATAAAGCCGGCTCAACCATTGATCCGGGCGAAATGATAAGGGGTATAGTTAAGGATTTATCTGAAAAGGTACCTGCAGGATCAATTTCAGCAAAATTCCATCGCACCATTGTAGAAATCATAGTAAAGGGTGTAATGGAAACAGGACGTAAATCATCTGTAAATAAAGTAGTCCTTTCAGGCGGGACTTTTCAAAACAGGTTTATCCTTGAAGAATGTGAAAGCAGGCTGAAAAATACCTCATTCCAGGTTTATACTCCTGTGGATTTCCCTTCAAACGACGGGGGTATTGCTCTAGGGCAGCTGGTCATTGCCGCTAAAAGACGCGAAATTGGTTTATTATTTGGTAAATAAATGCAGATATCTTGATGATTTATTTTAATTTAGTTTCACAAGTTACTTTTTGACGCAAGGACGATAAATTACTCTAAACCATCACTTATGAAAATCTCTGCCCTCTTTTTGCCTGTCCTGTTTTTGAGTTCCCTGTTTTTCACTTCCTGCAACGATGACCAGAAGCAGGAACGAATGCTTGCTGAACTTATGGAAGTTGACCGCGCATTTTCCGATTTATCACTGGAGATCGGCGCCCATGAGTCATTCCTTGCTTATATCGATGATAGTTGCGTCCTGCTGAGACCAAACAGGAACCCAATTGTAGGCCGCAAAAAGATCGAGGAAATGTACAGTAAGCCTGACACCTCTTTTACCCTAACCTGGGAACCATTAGCTGCTGATTTATCGGCTTCGGGCGATATGGGCTATACTTACGGGATATATACAGTACAGATGGATTCTCCTGAAGGGATTGCTGTTACGAAAGAAGGAACTTATGCCACAGTCTGGAAAAAAGACAGGAATGGGAAATGGAAATTCGTCCTTGACACAGGAAACCAGGGTCTCGGTGATACAAACGACACGACAGAGTAAATCATGAGATTTATTGATGAATACCGCGACAAAGAACTGGTAATCAAATTATCTGAAGAAATCCGGAAAATTTCGGTAAAGCCTGTTTCCCTGATGGAAGTTTGCGGCGGGCATACTATGTCGGTTCAACGATTCGGCCTGCCTTCGCTCCTGCCGGGAACGATCCGTCTTTTATCCGGCCCCGGTTGTCCTGTCTGTGTTTCCGACAGGAAATTCATCGACCAGGCGATTGCATACAGCCGGATACCGGAAGTTGTTGTGACGACCTATGGTGACCTTATCCGCGTTCCGGGTTCCACTTCCACCCTCGACAGGGAAAAGGCCCTGGGGGCTGATATCCGGATAGTTTATTCCGTGATGGATGCCATGGAAATAGCAAAGAAAAATCCCGGCAAAAAAATAGTATTCCTGGGAATCGGCTTTGAAACTACAGCTCCTGCCAGTGCGGCTGCTGTCATCAGGGCTTACCAGCAGCATATCCCAAACTTTTACCTTTTCAGCTCACATAAGATCATGCCCCCGGCAATGTCGGCACTGATCGATGAAGGCGTTAAAATCGACGGGTACATTGCACCCGGCCATGTCAGCACGATAACAGGAACTTCCATTTACAGCGATATTGCAGAAAAATATCACCTGGGTTGCGTGATAGCCGGTTTCGAGCCTGTAGATCTCATGGAGGCAATCCTGATGCTGGTACGGCAGATAGAATCAGGTAAGCAGCGGGTTGAAATCCAGTATAAAAGGGCTGTTAAACCGGAAGGGAATGTAAAAGCACAGGAGATGCTCGATGAAGTTTTTGAATTGCGGGATGACTGGTGGAGGGGATTGGGGGTATTACCTGCAAGTGGGTACGGGATTCGGAAAAAGTATGCAGCGTATGATTCCGAAAAGGAAATACCGGTTGAAGTAGAGCCCACCCGCGTTGATAAAGGCTGCATCTGCGGGGAAATCCTCAAAGGGCTGAAAAATCCGAAAGAATGCAAATTATTTGGAAAAGGCTGTACCCCTCAGAATCCCGTCGGTCCATGCATGGTATCGAACGAAGGAGCCTGTCATGCCTATTTCCGCTACAACCGCTAAACTCAAAAGAATGATCCTTAATGATAAAGTACTGCTGGGACATGGAAGCGGTGGCAAGCTCAGCCACGACCTGATCAGCAAGCTGTTTGTAAAGCATTTCAGTAACCCGGTTCTGGATAAGCAAACCGATTCGGCAATATTATCTGTGGCTGAAGGGCATCTTTCGTTCACTACTGATTCATTTGTGGTCGATCCTATATTTTTCCCGGGAGGAAACATCGGGAAACTGGCAGTTTGCGGCACAGTAAACGACCTGGCCGTTTCAGGGGCAACACCTTTATATTTAAGCGCCGGATTTATCATCGAGGAAGGCTTCCCTTTCAATGACCTGGAAACGATCGTCATTTCAATGGCGGAAGAGGCCAGGAAAGCAGGCGTGGTAATTGCGACCGGTGACACAAAGGTTGTCAACCGCGGCAAATGTGATAAAATTTTCATCAACACGGCAGGGATAGGGATTCTGAAAAAGCAAAACCTGCACATCAGCGAGGGGAGCAGGATCCAGCCTGGCGACATGATAATAGTCAATGGTTCGCTGGGCGATCATGGTATGGCAGTGCTTGCGGCAAGGCAGGAGTTGAACATCCAGACCGATATCTCTTCAGATTGTGCCTGCCTGCACGGACTCATTCAATCGATACTGGAAATTTCCGACGGGATCAAATTCATGCGGGACGCAACCAGGGGCGGATTGGCGACAGTGATTGCCGAGCTGGCAGAAAAGCTGGAATATGGGATAACCCTGGAAGAGTCCAGCTTGCTGGTCACTCCTAAAGTGAGGGCTTTTTGCGAATTGCTCGGGTTTGATCCTCTTTATGTTGCCAATGAAGGCAAGGTGGTAATTGTCGCTGATGGAGCATCAGCTGCCAGGATAGTCGAAACCATGCATAAACATGAACTGGGCAGGGATGCCAGGATCATCGGGGAAATTGTCAGTAATTACCCGGGAAGGGCCTGGGTTAATACGGGGATAGGTGGAAAGCGCATTCTGGATATGCTTGCCGGTGAGCAACTGCCAAGGATTTGCTGACAGGCCGCACTTTTAATGATAGCCGTAATCTTCGTAAAACTTCCGGATCGTCGTGTCAAGATCTTCGAAAACTACATAATGGTTCTTGCAACCACTTCTTGAACAGATGCTAACCCGGCCGCCAATGGAGCAATTCAGGCTGACAATTGGCGCAGCGCAAACATCACACTCAATCTTTTTCCTGTAAAGGCTCTCTTTACACTCAGGGCAATAAAACTCACAAATTTCGCCATCTCTGATCTGAAATTCAGAGGTGAAGGTATAATCCCCATAAATTGAGCTGAGCCATATAAACCCTTTCTGGCCTATTTTAGTATGGATTAACAATTTAATGCTCGGCTTATTGTTGATAAGCTGCCCTTCTTCCATAAAGGAGGCATCACAATGAGGGCATTTAACAGTTAAAGAAACGACCTTTGTCATATTTATATCTTTTTGGCTTAAACAAATATAAGGATTAATAATTTTATTCGCAACACTTTTCAGCATTAATAACGGCGCAATTTATGAAGAACTCTGATAAAATCATATATTTTGGTAATTTTGCCGGATAGTTTAAATTTCCAGTAAATGTGCGGAACATGCGGATGTGGTCAACCTGACCTTATATCATATAGTAAGCCTGACAAATCGAAAAGCTATAAGCTTTCTTCCCAGCATCATCATGCGGATCATGAACATAACAGGGAAATAAGCCTTGAGCTTGACATCATGAAAAAAAATGATCAGCTGGCTGAAGCGAACCGGGGATTATTCGAATCAAAGCATATCCTGGCAATAAATATGGTAAGTTCACCCGGTTCGGGAAAAACATCCATTCTGGAGCGGACGATTAAAGAGTCAGGCTCTATGAGAGATCTCTATGTTATCGAAGGTGACCAGCAAACCCTGCTTGATGCCGACCGGATTGAAAAAGCCGGCGCACCTGTTATCCAGGTAAATACGGGCAACGGCTGCCATCTCGATGCACAGATGATAAGCACTGCTGTCAAGAGCCTTGAGGTGCAGGACGGCTCATTGCTAATGATTGAAAATGTCGGCAACCTGGTCTGCCCTGCCCTGTTCGACCTGGGCGAAAAGAAAAGGGTTGTGATTATCAGTGTAACAGAAGGACAGGATAAGCCGCTGAAATATCCTAACATGTTTCATACTTCCGACCTTTGCCTGATAAATAAATCTGACCTGCTTCCTTATGTTGATTTCGATGTCGATAAATTTAAAGAATTTGCTTTGAGGATCAATCAGCACCTGGAATTTATCACTTTGTCGGCAAAAACCGGGGAAGGTTTTGAGTCATGGCTGAAATGGCTTAAACAGGTGAATTGAACTATTTGCAATGTTAAATTGTTAAATATTTAACAAATAACTTGCATTTTATCACCGGCAAAATTATTTTTGTGAATTATTGCACCAGGAAATAATCCCAATCTAATGAAACCTCTTCCGCATAAGACAATAGAAAGACTGAGCCAGTACCGCCGGGCTTTGCTCATGGTTCATGCTACAGGCAAAACGCATATTTTCTCTCACGAAATCGCCAAAATCATTCACATCACAGCAGTGCAGGTAAGAAGGGATATTATGCTGATAGGTTATACCGGCACCCTCCGTAAAGGCTACAACGTAAAGGAACTCATTGATCTTATCGGTGAAATTATCGACAGCGAGATGATCATCAGGGTTTGTGTCATCGGGGTCGGGAACCTGGGCAGGGCCATAATTAATTATTTCAGCGGAAAAAGGACAAAGCTGTCGATCGTCGCGGTTTTCGATAGTAATATTGAGAAAGTCGGGAAGAAATATTCCGGGGTTACCTGCTATGACATCGAGCAAATGAGTGCGATCGTAAAGTCAGAAGATATTCAAATCGGGATCATGACCGTTCCTGCCGACCAGGGCCAGGTTACTGCTGACAGGCTCGTGAAAGCCGGTATTAAAGGAATTTTGAACTATGCCCCTAAATCGGTATTCGTCCCGAAAGACGTACACCTGGAAGAATACGATATGATCACTTCACTGGAAAAAGTGGCATTCTTTGTAAAATCGCACCAGGATTAACTTCCCAGGGTAGCCACCATCACTGCTTTTATAGTATGCAGGCGGTTTTCGGCCTGGTCAAACACGATTGATGCGGGCGATTCGAAAACCTCATCGGTCACTTCCATTTCAGCAACGCCGAATTTCTGGAATATATCTTCCCCAACTACAGTTCCCCTGCTATGGAAAGAAGGAAGGCAATGCAGGAATTTCACATGCGGGTTGCCGGTTTTTTCCATCAGGCTTCTGTTCACCTGGTATGGCATCATCAGTTCCAACCGCTCTTTCCATGCGGAATCAGGCTCCCCCATTGAAACCCACACATCTGTATAAACGAAATCCACCCCTTTTACACCTTCTTCAACATTGTCGGTTACCATGATCTTTGCCCCGGTTTCTTTCGCTATCTGGCGGCATTTAATTACCAGGTCTTCAGATGGCTGATACTGCTTTGGTGCTATGGAACGAAAGTCCATACCCATCTTGGCTGCGCCTACCAGCAGGGAATTCCCCATATTGTTCCGGGCATCGCCAAGATAACAATAGGATATTTTGCTGAGCGGCTTGTCGCAATGCTCAGTCATAGTGAGCAAATCAGCCAGTACCTGTGTCGGGTGGAATTCGTTTGTGAGACCGTTCCAAACTGGCACATTTGCATATTGCGCCAGTTCTTCCACGATATCCTGACCATATCCGCGGTATTCGATCCCGTCGTACATTCTCCCGAGAACCCTGGCTGTATCTTTAACAGACTCTTTCTTTTTCATCTGGGAACCGGAAGGCCCAAGATAGGTGACATTTGCACCCTGGTCATATGCAGCTACTTCGAAAGCACAACGGGTCCTTGTTGAATCTTTTTCAAAAAGGAGGACGATATTCTTCCCTTTAAGTTTTTGCTGCTCGGTTCCGGAATACTTTGCTTTTTTCAAATCAGCCGACAGGTCAAGCATAAAGCGGATCTCCTGCGGGGTAAAGTCAAGAAGCTTTAAAAAACTGCGATTACGAAGATTGAATGGCATAACGATGGAGTTTTGAGTTTTAAGTTTGGAGTCTTGAGTTAAAGTTTTGTGGTTTTGAAGTTTTGAGGTTTTGGAATTTATTTGGTATTTGGTGCTTGGTGCTTGGGAGTTATTTGGCATTTGGTGCTTGGTATTTGGAATTTTACACGATGGTGATTCTCGTTCCGCCATCGTCGACACCCAGAAGCGTGGTTTGGGTGATGATGGCGTCGCGTCCGCTGTGTTCCACAAAATAAATGGCAGCCCTGATCTTGGGAGCCATGCTTCCCTCTGAAAAATGTCCTTCTGCCAGGTACCGTTTCGCTTCGGCGATATTCATCCGGCTGATGGTTTTCTCCTGGGGAGTGTTAAAATTAAGGCAGACCTTGGGCACATCGGTGAGTATGAAAAACCTGTAAGCCCCGATTTGTGAAGCAAGGAGCGCCGAAGCATGGTCTTTATCGATTACCGCATCGATCCCCTGTAGTTTATACTCAGTTTTGTAATAAGCCGGGATACCGCCGCCACCGACAGCCAGGACAATCTGGCCTTCCCGGGCGATCCTTTCGATCGTCTTCGTATTGTATATCATCAGAGGCCTTGGAGAAGCAACCACTTTACGGTATCCCCTGCCCCTGGGATCTTCAGCAAATTTTGCACCGCTGGCCTGGCTTATCTTATCTGCATCTTCTTTGGAGTAAAAGGGGCCGATTGGCTTTACCGGGTTTTCGAAAGCCGGGTCATCCTTATTCACCAGTACCTGGGTGATGATGGTGATAATGTCACGGTCGATGTCATTTTCCCTGAGCACATTACGCAATTGTTGTTCGATCACGTAACCGATGAATCCCTGCGAATAGGCGACTGAAATATCCAGCGGCATTTCCGGCACACCGTACAGCTTTTCACCTGCAGTATTGGCAAGCATTATATTACCAACCTGAGGACCGTTCCCATGAGTTATCACCAGGTCATATCCATCATTGATCAAAACAAGCAGGCGTTCACATGTTTTATAAGCATTTTCCTCCTGTTCATCAATTGTCCCTTTTTGCTTTCCCAGTATAAGCGCATTCCCGCCAAAAGCAACAACACCAAGCTTTTTCATATTCCGATTTATAATATAAAGCTGCAAAGCTAATAATATTTGGAGCTTCACAGCCTGGCATTTGTTTAAATATTTATCTTCGTTTATCATTCACAGGTATTTTATTTCGATACCTTTTTACAATACTTTATTGAATTTCATGACGAACCAGAGCAAAGCTTATCTTTTTGCCGGCACTGCAGTTCTGATGTGGTCGACGGTAGGATCTGCCTTTAAACTGACACTTGCCCACCTCTCCCCTATCCAGATGCTTCTTTATGCATCTTTCGTATCCATCCTCGTCCTCTTATTCATTTTGGTGGTACAGAAAAAGATACAAGTTTTACTGGCTTCAAAGCCCGTGGATATTTCCCATTCAGCCCTGAATGCCTTGCTAAATCCATTCCTGTTCTATATCGTCCTTTTCTTTTCTTATGATATGATGCTTACCCAGGAAGCCATGGTGATCAACTTCACCTGGCCTTTGCCACTTACCCTTCTTTCAATAATAATCCTAAAGCAAAAAATCAGCTGGAAAAGCGTAATGGCTATCACTATCAGCTTTTTAGGTATAGTTATCATTGCAACAAAAGGTGATTTTCGCACCTTGAAATTTGAAAATCCCCTTGGTGTTACGCTTGCCTTGAGCAGTACATTGATCTGGTCCTTTTTCTGGATCGTAAATATGCGCGACAGGCGCGATGAAGTTGTGAAGCTTTTCCTGAATTTCCTTTTTGGATTCTTTTACATTTTAATAACGGCTATTATCCTCAATGAAATGATCATCCCGGACTGGCCTGCGGTTGCAGGAATTGTGTACATCGGGATTTTCGAAATGGGTGTGGCTTATGTATTCTGGCTGAAAGGGTTACAGTTATCGGCAACCACGGCAAAAGTCAGTAACCTGCTGTTTCTCGCACCTTTTATTTCCCTGGTACTGATCAACCTGGTTGTTGGGGAACAATTGCTCTGGTCGACATTAGCCGGACTGGCTTTCATTATCGTTGGGATTGTGCTGCAAAAGAGGGTTGGATAGTCTTTTGCCACAAGCTTCAGGCCACAAGCCACAAGCCGGAAGTTTATAAGAATTAACTTTAATTAACACTTTTAGCAGAGATTACGCGTTAATTTTGCCAATCAACGTTGTACAAATGCCCAGGAAATTACTGGTAGCCCTTTTTCTATTCTGTTTTGCAACAGTATTTTCTCAAAATACTGATGAAAAGCGCGTGTATATAAGAGGTGTCATTAAGGATTCTTTGCAGAACCCTGTTTCCTATGCGCATATCCTTTCAAAAACAAGGAACGAAGGCTGGGTGACTGATTATTACGGGACATTCAGGGCCTATGTAATGCCCGGTGATACCCTTATTACTTCTGCTATTTCTTACCAGCGTGCAATGATTATTATTCCTGAAGAAATAACCGGCAGTGAATACCTGGCAGAGATCATTCTCCGGAAGGATATTGTAAACCTCAGTGAGATCGTTGTCAGGCCATGGCCGGCAACCTTTGAGCAACTTAAGAAAGAATTCATGGAAGTGGAAATTGAGGACCCGATCGCAAACCTTGACCTGCATCTTCCCACTCCTGAGGAACTCAGGAACCTTGCCTACCCTTCAGGGGGAATAGTTGTTGAAGGGCCTATCAGTGCGCTTTATAACAGGTATAGCAAGGAGGCAAAATCAAAACGGATTTATGCTGAATTAATGCTGAAGGAAACTGCCGGGAAGAGGTATAATAAGGAAGTTGTTTCACATATTACGGGCCTTAAGGATGAAGACCAGATCAGGAAATTTATGGAATTTTGCGCCCTTCAGATCAAATTCATCCTGGAATCTACAGATTATGAATTATATGCAGCGATATTAGGTTGTTACAAAGAATATTGTCAGTTATGAAAATATTCAGATACGCATTTATCCTGGTTTTACTCCTGTTGTTTGCCCGCCAGGCATCGGCGGCATATATTCTTATCCCTATGGATGATACCCAGAAAAACCACCTGAAAGCTTATGGAATAGCTTACTGGGTATTGACTTATGACGTTGAAATATACTGGCTCCTGAATTACCGTGGAGGCAGTTATATGTTCCAGCATAATCAGAAATTTGAAGATGAATGCACAATACGCGGGGTGACTTACCAGGTGATAGCTGATGTGCAATCGACAAGCATACTGCAGGAAATCGCCGATCCGCAGGTGAATATGGATGCTGTAAAGCTTCACAAGGCCCCGAAAATAGCCGTTTATTCACCGAAAAATAAGCTGCCGTGGGATGATGCGGTTACCCTGGTGCTGAAATATGCTGAGATCCCCTACGACATTATTTATGATACGGAAGTTATTGAAGGCGTATTGCCGATGTATGACTGGCTCCACCTCCACCATGAAGATTTTACCGGCCAGTACGGTAAATTCTGGGCTGCCTACAGAAATTTCCCATGGTACCAGGAAGATGTCAGGATTAATGAGGAAACCGCACGGGCATTAGGATTTGAGAAGGTTTCCGACTGCAAACTGGCCGTATCCCAAAAAATCAGGGATTATGTTATCGGCGGTGGTTACCTGTTTGCGATGTGCTCTGCCCCTGATAGTTACGATGTAGCGCTGGCAGCAGAAGGCGTTGACATTTGTGATATAATTTTTGATGGTGACCCGATGGATCCGGATGCCCAGGCAAAATTGAAGTATGATAATTGTTTTGCATTTACCAATTTTAGTATCAGTGCAAATCCTTATGAATATGAAATTTCCTCCATCGATGTCACGGATACAAGGCCGAAGAATATTGAAGGAAAGGACTTCTTTACTTTATTTGAATTTTCCGCTAAATGGGACCCGATCCCGACAATGCTTTGCCAGAACCACACCCAGGTCATTAAGGCTTTTATGGGCCAGACCACTGCTTTTAATAAAGACCAGGTAAAATCAAACGTGCTGGTGATGGGTGAAAATAAGCCGTTGAACGAAGCCAGGTACATCCATGGTGAATTTGGCAAGGGGTTCTGGACTTTTTACGGGGGGCATGATCCGGAAGATTATTCACACCGTGTCGGCGATCCTCCGACAGAACTCGACCTGTTCCCGAATTCCCCAGGTTACCGGTTGATTCTCAATAATATTTTATTTCCGGCTGCCAGGCAGCAAAAGAGAAAGACCTAACCTATTTCAGAAAATGGTAGAACAGGTTATCGCTGAAATAGAAATTCAATTTATTGAAACAGCCATCCTCCGGGATATAATCAATAGTTCCTGTTGTAACTTCCCCTGCCGGAACATCAATCCGGCTGACACCTGAATATATCCAAAAACAGTCAATTGGGTTGACCAGCGGATCCTGTATTTCTACTGAGAACACATATCCATCGGAAGATGATCCGGATGCTGTACCGCTAACCAGGTAAATATCATCTTCATGTATTTCCGGAGTGGCATAACCCTCGGCCCATTCCAGGATAAACCCAGCTGAAATTGTGACCGGAATAAATTTCGTCGTATCATCGAGCCTGATCTTACAATATTGAACATCCAACGAGAATTCCAGCATATTATCCGCATTGAGCCCGTTTCTTGTAAATACCATCTGTGCCTCAACCAGTGAATCATCAACCATCAGCTGATCGGTTGTAAGAGTGGCAGTGACGCCATCATCCCATTTGTCACCTGAAAAACGCGCATAAAATGATCCCCTTCTGAAT
>CAYJNJ010000062.1:0-28083 GCA_964371595.1 uncultured Bacteroidales bacterium
CCACTACTTCTGCAACAGGTTCTTCTGCAACAATTTCTGCTGCAACAGGTTCTTCTGCAACTGCTTCATCTCCTGTTGGTTGTTCAACAACAGGTTCTGTTTCAGTTTTCAGATCAGTTTCTGCTTCTGTTTCAATCGTTTCCTGTATTCCGGTATCTTCTCCGGCTGAGGTTTCTAAAACGTTTTCGAGGTTCTCCTGGGTTTCCGGCTGAATATTATCAGCGGTGAGGTTTTTTTTCGCCATGACTGCTATGATATTGATTTTTGCGTGTTCTCACCTCCTGGGGGTTTTAATAAGCAGGAGTGAGATGAGGTTAACATTATTTTATAAATTAGAATGTATATGCCGGACAATTCCCGGGTTTGGTTGCGCATTTTTTAAGGATTGCAAAATTAGTATTTATTTAAAAGAATGGTGAAAATGATGAAAAAAACAAGGGCTAATCAACTTCAAATGAACATCAAATCTTATCCAGGGCTTGTTTCAGATCATCAATAAGGTCGGAAACCTTTTCAATACCAACAGAAAGCCTGACAAGACCATCCGTAATTCCGGCCTGGTGCCTTGAACCGGCTTGCATTTTTGAGTGGGTCATTGAGGCCGGATGCTGGATCAGTGTCTCAATTCCACCGAGCGACACGGCCAATATCATCAGTTTCACATTGTTCATCAGCACTTTACCTGCAGTAATGCCGCCTTTCAGCTCAAAGCTGATCATTGCCCCGGGACCCGACATTTGTTTCAGTCCCAGTTCATATTGCGGGTGTGATTTTAAGCCCGGGTATTTTACCCAGGATACTTTCGGGTGGTTTTCGAGAAATGCCGCAATAGCTATTGCGGATTCCTGGGCGCGGTCTAACCTGATGGCAAGCGTTTTAAGCCCTCGCCTGGTCAGGTATGCCTGATGCGGGTCCATATTGCAACCCAGGTTGATCATCATGCTGCGTAGTTTCTTATAATCAGCTTCGTTTTTGGTTACGATCATTCCCGCTACAATGTCGGCATGCCCGTTGATGAATTTAGTCATGGAATGCAGGACGATATCTGCCCCTAGGTCAAGGGGTTTCTGGAGGTATGGGCTGCAGAAGGTATTGTCGACAACCAGTGGCACCCCGTGTTTGTGGGCCAGTTCTGCAAGCGCTTTCAGGTCGCTGATCCCCATGGTAGGATTGGCGGGGGTTTCAGTATAAAGAAGCTTGGTATTCGGGCGGAAAGCGGCTTTGACTTTTTCCAGATCTGTAGTGTCGACCATGGTATATTCAACTCCAAACCGGCTGTACACTGTTTCAAGAATAATCCGCGAAGGCCCGTAAACCGCTTCATGGCAGATTATATGGTCGCCTTTGCCAAGCAGGGCCATATAAACTGTATTGACGGCGCCCATTCCCGAGGAGGTGGCAATGCCTCCGAAGCCGTTCTCCAGCGTGGCAACGGTATTCTCCAGGTCACGGATCGTAGGATTGGCAATACGTGTGTAAATATAGCCATCCGTTTCACCGGCAAAACATTGTGCTCCATGGTCAACATTCCTGAACCGGAATGTGGAACTCTGGTAGATAGGTGTGATAGGGCTGCCTAAATTATCTTCAATTCCGCCAGCGTGAATCAGTTGTGATTCAAAGTCGATTTTACCTGAACTCATGTTTTATTTTTAAAAAGGCCAGAAATTATTGTCGTACCAAATCTGCTCCTTAAGGTCTTCATTGATTTTATGCAACCAGAAATGATGGCCTTTTTCCCAATCGGCCAGCATCTGGTACATTTCTTTCTCATGGATGTCGGTAGCCGACTCTGCACGATCAGAATATATTTTTACAGCCCTTGTTTCGAAGTCCATGGCGGCTGAAATGGCCGCGGCCTCGAAACCGGCAGCGTTGATTTGCGTTTTGATCTCCTCTGAAAGGATAGCCATCACCGTGGCATCATCCATATCGGCCGCCTCTTCCATTTTCATGAATTCCTTATTCTTTTCATAATAAGCGAATTGCTTGGAAAGGAAATTAATGTGCTCTTCTTCTTCAGCAGCCATCATTTCAAAAATTTTACGTGCTGCTTCGCTTTGCGTCTGACGTGCCGCGGTAGTGTAGAAAGCTTTTCCCCGGCGCTCTAAAAGGATCGCTTCCTTGAGGATGTCTACGGATGATTTACCCATATTCTAACGAGATTTTGCAGTTGTTTTTACTTCAGTTCGTACGGCAAATATAAGGTTATTTTGGATTCAAACGAGACTAAGCTGCTCCGACGGCTAAAGCCGTCGGTTCAGAAGCAAGTTATATTCTCCCTTCGGTAAGAATCATATTGTTCCTCAAACCGATTTACCAGTTCCGAAACTTTTACAATGGCTTGTTCTTTTGTTACTATTAGCTTTCCTACAAGTTCTTCTATTACCCAAATACTGCCGTGAACCTCAATATTCAAGTCTTCAGCTTCATTTCGTAATTTCTTATCGCCAGTCAGTAAGGGGCATTTAAGCTGATATGATTTCCATAATACTGTCTTATCAGTTATGCCCTTAAAAAATCGGCGGGTTTGAAAATTCATTATCTCAACTAGCTCGTCTCCTGTGAATTTATAGACATTAAGGCTCTTCGACCTTATGAAAGATTCTATTTGTTCTTGTTGGTCAGATTCTAATATTTCTTGAATGACAAAATCAGTTGTATAGATTTCAAGGTCCAGTGCAAAAAATTCCGGAAGAGCACCAATCCCCATGATGTCGAAGAAAACATTAGTATCTGTTATTATGAGGTTCATACAAGCGATTGCATTTGTTCTCTGAATCTCCAAACTGAAGTGCCCGAAAAATATGCAGCTTCATTTACTGATATCAATTCTTTTCCTAAGGCCAGATAAATCAATCGCTCAAAACGAACAGGCTTTTCCTTACTCATAAAATGTCCGGGTTCTTTTCCAGGTTCGTGCAACTTGCGTTTTCGGTAACCTATATTTAACTGTTTATAAACATAGTCATTGATAATTCCTAATTGCAATGCCCTGGAAAACAAAGCCGAAAATGATATGCCCCAGCGTTCTTTTATTAAAATCAATTCGTTTTGATAAAAATGGAAACGTGCATTATGTAGGTCCTTGCGTGCCATATCTTCAGGATATAACAAAGCACAGGCAAAAGCATGGCAAAGCTTTTCTTCGGTTTTTTGCTCAATATTTTCAGGAAAAGTAAGGACATGATGGGCTAATTCATGTAGTGCAGTAAAACGTTTTCTAACAACATCATCCTCCGGAGCCGATTTTCTCAAAACGATAACCTTATAGTTTCCAGTATCGGCCTTCATACCGTCAAATGAATTGGAAGCTTCAATTTCAACAATTTTGTAGCCCTTATCTTCGAGCATTTCAACCACATCTGGAATTGGGTCATAACCCAAATCCCATATTCTTCGCAATTCCTTTGCAGCCACTTCAGCTATTTCCGCGCTGGTAACTGTTTCAGGATACATATAATATTGGACAGGTTCAGACAAATTAAGAATATTCTCAAGTTCAAAATATCTCTCAAATGCCTCTTTAACCTTTTCTTCTATAGCCTCCTGTTCAGATTTTGACAATCTGGAACTATATTTTCGAAAGTCAATGTTCGACAACTCAACGGCAACTGAAGGCTCTGAATAAAAGAAATCGACCGGAACTTTTAATATGCCCGACAAGGCAATGATCAGATCACTGTCGGGTTTCATTTTGCCATGCTCGTATTTACTAAGCGCCTGTTTGGATACTACATTGCCCAGCCTATCTGCCAGGTTTTGAAGCGACAATCCAGCCATTTTGCGGGCTGAAACAAGTCTGTAAGCAAAATTATTATTCATTGCTGTCAATTTTAAAGGTTGACAAATGTAACACATTAATTTCATTCATCAACCTATATTGAATAATATTTATCAACATTGTTAACCATATTTTTGAACCGGTGTTAAATTAGTTTCCGGGCTACTGGTTTTCGTCCCTACGGGACTTTTTGGAATTCAACTCCTGATATTTTTGTACTTTTAGCTCGGAAATCTGATCTATTGTGCAAAGTATCCCTGATAATCTGAGCCGTCTTTTTAAGCAATGGGCCGGGGCTGATCCTGAATCTGTTGTTGCATTGCCGCAGTCTGGGTCCGACAGGCAGTACTTTCGCCTGAGCCTCCGGGAAACATCCGCTATTGGCGCATGGAACCCGGTGAAAGAAGAAAATACGGCCTTTGTTTATTTCACCGAACATTTCTCAAAGCATGGTCTGCATGTGCCTGAAATCTATGGCATTGATCCGGATAATGATATTTACCTGCTTGAAGACCTGGGTACAGTTTCCCTTTTTTCTTTAATGGAAAACAAAATTTATAATGATGTCTTTCCGGATGAGGTTGAAGCATTGTACAAGGAATCTCTGAAGGAACTGGTCCGGTTCCAGGTCATTGCAGGCAAAAGCCTCGATTATTCATATTGTTACCCCTACAGCACATTCGACGCCCGTTCTATGAAGTGGGACCTGAATTACTTCAAGTATTATTTCCTTAAACTTCATGTCCCTTTTCATGAAGGAAGGCTGGAGGATGATTTCGATACGCTGACCTCCTACCTGGGCCAGGCTGATGCCGGGTATTTCATGTACCGCGATTTTCAGTCGAGGAATATCATGATTAATGAGGAAAAGCCGTTTTTCATCGATTACCAGGGTGGAAGAAAAGGGCCCCTGCAGTACGATGTGGCTTCGTTACTGTTCCAGGTGAAGGCTGATCTCCCTTTCAGAAAAAGGGAAGAATTACTGGATTTCTATATTTCAGAACTTATACAGCATATCCATGTTAACCGCGAAATTTTCAGGCAGCAGTATTACGGCTTTGTCCTGATCAGGCTGTTGCAGGTGCTGGGGGCCTATGGTTTCAGGGGATTGATAGAGAAAAAACCCCATTTCTTTTCGAGTATCCCGTTTGCATTAAAAAACTTGCGCTGGTGGCTGCAAACGGTCATATTGCCGGTTGAACTGCCTGAATTGATGGGCGCTTTAAGATCACTGTCTGAATTGAAAAAGTATGATAATACGGGCCCTGTGCAAGGCAAACTCGTGGTAAGTATCAGGAGCTTTTCTTATAAGGAAGGCATCCCTGATGACCAGGGTGGGAACGGCGGGGGCTTCGTCTTTGATTGCAGGGCATTGCCAAATCCCGGACGTGAAGAACGCTACAGGGCATTTAACGGGAAAGACCAGGTTGTCATCGATTACCTGAAAGATGAACCGGCTGTCATTGGATTCATTGGAGAAACGGAAAAACTTGTTAGCCGGTCGGTTGAAAATTACCTCTCGCGCGGCTTCAGCAACCTGTCGGTAAGCTACGGCTGCACGGGCGGCCAGCACAGGTCGGTATATTGCGCGGAAACATTGGGGGCAAAGCTGAAGGAGAAGTATAAGGGAGTGGAAATTGAGGTTGAACATTTAATGTTGAAACTCTGACCTCACCCCCTGGCCCCCTCTCCAATTTGGAGAGGGGGAATAGGGGGTCGGGGGGTAAAGGGGGTGAAGCTTATGAGCAAAAAACTTTGCAAAGAAGAAGACAAAAAAGCTATTGCCAAACGGGGCAGGAAGGCTGAATATGGGTGCAGGTCGTGCGGGGCTGAAGCAGACAAGGAGAAATTTCTCTGTAAACCAAAAAAAATCTGATCACGGTGAAAGCATTGATCCTCGCAGCCGGACTGGGCACGCGGCTTATGCCACTAACTACGGATATCCCCAAAGCCCTGGTGACAGTGAACGGCATTACGCTGCTAGAACTGGCCGTTAATAAACTGGTAGGCGCCGGGATCAGCGAGATCATTGTCAATGTGCACCATCATGCTTCAAAAGTGATTGATTTTATCGAAAAGCATCACTTCCAGGGAGCTAAGATTGCTATATCTGACGAATCCGGCGAGTTGCTCGATACCGGAGGGGCCATCCTGAAAGCGCAGTGGTTTCTTGAAGGAAATGAGCCCTTCATCGTTCATAATGTGGATGTTATCAGCGACATCAATCTTCATTCTATATTTATTGAACATGAAAAAAGAGGAGGAATGGCAACACTTTCAGTCGTTGAAAGGCAGACAAAGCGCTATTTTCTGTTTGATAGCGGATTGAAACTGGTTGGCTGGACCGATACATCCAAAGATATTGTGAAATGGGCAGGAAAACCGGTTAAAAGTGCAAAGCCCCTTGCTTTCAGCGGCATCCACATTATCAGTCCTGAAATATTCGCCAGGATGGAAGAAAAAGGGAAATTTTCCATCATCGACACATACCTGCGCCTGGCAGTCACTGAAAACATTTTTGGGTACATCCAGGAAAAGAATACATGGTTTGATGTCGGAAAGCCGGATCAGTTGGAAAAGGTTTCCGGCTATCTTAATGATCACCCCGAATTCTTTATAAAATCATGAAAGCATTCCTGCAACGGCTGGCCGAAGAAATTGCATCCCGCTTCAGCGATGATCCCGGGCAGCTTTGCGTGGTTTTACCAAACCGCCGGGCCGGTCTTTACCTAAAAAAATACCTGGCAAACGAGCTGAAAAAAACATCCTGGGCTCCCCAAACTTATTCCGTAGAAGATTTTATAACCACCCTCTCCGGTCTGAAGATCATCGACCCTGCCGGTCTGCTGTTCGAATTTTATCATGTCTATAAAAACATCAATGGCGCCAATGCACAGGATTTTGATGTATTTGCCGATTGGGCCCAGGTGCTGCTCAAAGATTTTGAAGTAATCGACCAGTACCTCGCCGATCCTGAAAAGATTTTCACCTATCTTGATGCGGCACGCGCCTTGGCTGTCTGGAACCTGAACGAAACACCCCTAACTATCCAGGAACAGGATTACCTGAAATTTTACCGCTCATTCCTCGGTTATTACACGGGATTAAGGGCACGGCTTGAAGAAAAAAACCTTGTTTACCAGGGACTTGCCTACCGGAAAGCCGCAGAAAACATTGAGAGGCTTTCCGCCGGCCATCCCTGGAAATTCATCTTCTTTGCCGGGCTGAACGCATTATCATCAGCCGAAGAAGCGATTATCGACCATCTTGTTACCCATAATAAAGCTGAAGTCTTCTGGGACGTAGATGAATATTATATCAATGATAAAATCCAGGAAGCCGGGGAATTTATCAGGAATTATATTGGAAAATGGCCTTCTGATCCTCAAAAATGGATAGAAAATGATTTCAGGCTGATGGAGAAGTCCATCCGGGTCTACGGTATCCCTGGAAGCATGGGCCAAGCGCAAAAAGCCAGCCAGCTAATCAATGAGCTGAAGTCTGACCGCGAATTGCCTGATAAAACCGCACTTGTATTATCTGATGAGAAGCTCCTTCTGCCTGTGCTGTATTCGCTGCCGGAAAATATCGGGCCGGTAAATGTCACTATGGGTTATCCTTTTAAATACACCCATCTTTATCACCTGGCCGCCTTGCTTTTCCAGATGCAGGAAAATGCAGAGAAACTGGCATTACAGCGCAAATCTGCGACAAAGTCATTTTATGTCAAAGATGTCCTGAAAGTGCTCTCCCATCCTTATTTGCTGCATTTTAACCCATCAGCAGGCGACGGCCAGGTTTCTTTTGAAAATATCAGTGCCGTCATCAGGCAAAAGAACAGGGTGTTCATGGCTCCTGGGGAAATACTGCGATATTCGGCCGGATTTGAAAACATCTTTAAATCAATCAATAACAGCCTGTTTACAGCCTGGGATACACCCATTATGGCACTGGACGGATTGTTGCGCACTATTGAGATGATCCGTGACCGCTTGATTGAAAGCAAACCGGCTCCGGCAAATGACCGTAATGTAGACCTGGAGTACCTTTTTCATATGTCGAAGATCATTAAAAGGTGCAGGACGATGATGGAAACGTATCCTTTCATCCAGGATCTCAAAACGCTGAAGAAAATCCTTTTCCAGGTCATGGATGTCAGCAGGATGCCATTCTCCGGAGAGCCCCTGCAGGGACTCCAGGTGATGGGGGTCCTGGAAACCAGGGCCATCGACTTCGAGAACCTGGTCGTTCTTTCCGTCAATGAAGGTATCCTGCCTTCAGGGAGGATGCCCAATTCATTTATCCCGTTCGACATAAAAAATGAATTCGGCCTGCCCACATTCAGGCATAAGGATGCCGTTTTCGCTTATCATTTCTACAGGATGCTGCAGCGGGCAGGCAATATTTACCTGCTATACGATACCGAAGGCGACCAGATGAAAGGAGGAGAAAAAAGCCGGTTTATCACCCAGGTCGGCTATGAACTCGTAAACTATAATCCGAAGGTCAGTTTTACGGAATCCCTACTGGGACCTGCCCCGCCGACTGAAGAAAATGGCAGTGCGATCATCGTTCAAAAATCGCAGGTCATCATGGAAAGGCTGATTGAAAAAGCCGCTAAAGGGTTTTCACCTAGCTCCCTCAACACGTATATAAGGTGTCCGCTTCAATTTTATTTCCAGGAGATCTTAGGGCTTTCGGAAGCTGAGAGCGTGGAAGAAACCATTGAAGCAAAAACCATGGGAACGGTTATGCACCAGGTCTTTCAAAAAATATATGAAGCTTTTGAAGGAAAATATATTGACCCTGAAATCCTGGCCGGAAAGCTTGACCTGACTGAAAAGTACCTGACCGAAGCGTTCAGGGAGCATTATACCGATGGCGACCTGGACTATGGGAAAAACCATCTTGTTTATAAAGTTTCGCTGTTCCTTGTTAATGAATTTATCAGGCAGGAAGCTGAATCCCTGAATGCTAAAGAAAGACCGGCATCATCTTTAAAAATTATTTCCCTAGAAAACCAATTCGTACATGAACTGAAAATCGAAGTAAAGGACCGGGAATTGATGGTCAGGTTTAAAGGGAAGACCGACAGGATAGATATGCTGGATGATGTTACCAGGGTGATTGATTATAAGACCGGGATGGTCCAGGCTTCCGAATTACAGTTAAAATCCTGGGAAAACCTTACCAGTGACCCTAAAAAGGGAAAGGCATTTCAGCTCCTGTTATATGCCTGGCTCTTATATAAAAACAGCGGCGACCGGCATCAAAGGATACAGACCGGCAATATCAGCCTGCGAAAGATCAGTGAAGGGTTTTTAAGGGTCAAACTACCGGGTGACCAGGAGATAAATGAGGAATCTATGGCTGTGTTCGAAGAGCTGTTGAAAGAGTTGGCAGGAATTATCCTTGACCAGGAAATACCATTTATACAAACGGAAGACACCGCCATTTGCGGGTACTGCCCATTTAAAGCGGTCTGTACCCGTTAGTTATTCCATGTCTTTTTCACTGAAGACATAAGCTTCATAAACATAAAGCTCGGCCTCTTTCCATCCGTCCCAGCCAATCCGGGCCTTGTCGCGGGCACAATGTCCAAGGAATTCTTCTTTGCTCCACCCGGTCTCTGCTGCCACCTGGGGAAGGAAGGTGCCAGAGTAATACCCTTTTTTCATGTAGATACCGTGTTTGCCCAGGATAAACTCATCGGCCGAAGCGATCCGGCGCATGGGAGTAAGAACCGATATCTCAATTTCAAGTTCATCGATCTCTTCTTCAGATACCAGGGGAAAACGGGAATCCTGGGTTGAAGCGGCAATAGCCATCTTTTGCACGACATCGAAAAGGGGGGTTGCGGCGTCGAACCTCCCGATGCAGCCCCTTAGCTGGCCGTCCTTTTTCAACGTGACGAACGCGCCGAATGGCTCGCGCAGTCGTGGAGAAAGGCTTTCCTCATCAATGTCAGGCGTTTTACCATAAGTCACGTATTGCTCTATCGTTTCACGGGCAATTTTCAGCAAATCCTGCTTTTCCTGCTCACCAAGGCTGAATCCTTCCTCCTGGCCGGCTGTCCTGACCTGCTCAACTACAATAGAATAATAGCCGACAACCTTGTCTTTATCACCGTAAAGCTGCGAATCACCTGAATTTTTATATTGAATTTCGCTGAAACGGACATCATTCCTGCCTTCTGTTATATACAGCATCGTCATCACGGAGGTCCATCCGCACAGGCTGGTTGCAAGGTTTTCAATCCCTTTGCCATCATTCGCATCAAGGGTTTCCATCAGCTTACCAGGCGAATTCAGCAGGATGGCATCCGCAGTGGCTTTATCAACCTCACAGGCATCTGCATATTCAGGGTAATGGGAAAAATCGGAACTGATAACGAATAAGTTATTCTCATTCAGATAGGGTTTCAGGGCTGAAGCAATCTTCTCCGCAATGGAAGCCGATTGGGTACCAAGAATAATCGGGATGATCTTAAATTCCTTTTTCAGTTTATACTGCAGAAATGGTAACTGGACCTCAAGACTGTGCTCATAAATATGGGATTCGGCTTTTGAAGTGAATACCGGGTTGTCTTTCAGTAGTTTATTGGCAAGTTCGATATTCACCTGGATTGTTCCCAGGGGAGTGATATAATTACCTTTATTATAGATCGAGGCACCTTCAAAGCTCATCCGGTGGCTCGAGGCAAGGATAAAAACGTTTTCGTATTGCTTTTCCGGGTCGAGCTGGTTATATGCAGATGCAGCCACTTCACCTGAAAAAACATAGCCGGCATGCGGGGATATCAGTGCAATAACGTTTTCCGATTGTTTCGGGACTGCTTCCGCAAAAAGTGTAGAAAGGTCGGCCTTCAGCATGATCGGGTCAGAAGAATAAAACTGACCTGCCACAGCGGGTTTCCGGTCAATGAGGCCGGCATCGCCATTTTTATTCTGTGCTGAACCGCCTGTTCCGAAGAAAAAAGGAACCAAAATCATAACCGAATATTTTAGTGAAGGTTTCATTGAATTTAGAATTGGTCCTCTATTTTTATGTCACGCGATTCTTTGCGTGAAATCACTCTACATCTCCTTAATCTTAATATTTCTGAACCAGACATCATCCCCATGGTCCTGGAGGACGATAAAACCTTCTTCGGCCGTATTCAGGAACCATTGATAATCTTTGAACTTGCTGTTCAACACCATTTTTTTCCAGTCTTCTGTCCACAGGTGATATTCCAGGACCTGCTTACCATTGACATAATGGACCACAGTTCCTTTATAAACAAGGATCTTCACCTGGTTCCACTCGCCGGCCGGCTTCACGGCTTTCATATCACCCGGGATCAAATCGTAGAGCGACCCGGCTGAGCGGTTTCCATCGATGCCCAGCTTTGCATCAGGGTGCTTTTCGTTGTCGAGGATCTGCATTTCCGGGGCACTTTTCCAGACCGGTTCACCGGGGATTTCCTGTGCCAGGTAGAAAATGCCGCTATTTCCACCTTCGGACACTTTCCATTCGAGCGACAGCTCAAAATTGCTGAATTTCTTGTCGAAAAGCAGATCGCCGCCTCCACCGGCCTCTCCCCTGCTCGAGCCAATCACGTGCAGCGTTCCATCTTCCACAACCCAGCCTTTTTCAGGGAAAGCCGGCAAATTGTAACCTCTCCAGCCATCCGTTTTTACACCGTCAAACATCATCACCCAGCCTTCTTTTTTCTCCTTCTTCGAAAGCTTGTTTTCTTTTTCCTGGCTGAAGCTACTCATTGAAAATGCCATCATTAAGCAAATTATTAGTGTTGTTTTCATAGTAAAAGATTATTTCTCAGATAATTCAACATTCAACATTCAACATTCAACATTCAACATTACTGTAGTTTCCACCCTTCCCTGTAAGTATGCCTGATATACTCCTCCGCTGCCGGTTTGGCCTTTATCGTCGCATACTTGGTGTCGAAGTGCGGGTGACCATTGATAACTGTAAATTTATCAGTTGTTACCACCCGGATCTCATCTTCATCGGAAATATTCGGGATCAGCATCTTATCAGCATCCCATTGCAGCTTTCTTTTGAGGTCCTGCAGCCGGATGGCGAGGTTTCCCATGACGACCACTTCATTCATCGGACCGGAATATTGGAAATTTGAACTGCATTCCACGCGGCTGTCCGGGTTTTCTTTGCAGGCCCTGATCCAGTCGAGCTCATGTCCGCCGTCCATTGCTTTTTCAATTCTTCTCAGGTAAGGCTCCGGGCGGGTATATTCCTTGTTTAGCTCTTCAGGTAAAAGCCTGGGGTTCAAACCGTAGGAATCGCAAAGCAGCTTTCCTTTGGTACCGACAAACAGGCAGCCCCCGCTCCAGTCGCCGAAAGGTTCGCCGTCTTTGAGTTCTGCCGGGCGCGGCGGCAGTAATCCGCCGTCATACCAGGTAACCTTGACCGGTACCAGTTTCAGCTTGTTGTGTTCTCCCCGGTCGGGGAACTCATAATGCACCATGGAAGCCTTCGGTGCGCTTTCAGTGTTGACCTGTGTCGAGCTTCCATAGAGGTATTCAGGATTTCCCAGCCGCAGGGCTTTGAAAAGCGGGTCAAAAATATGGCAGCCCATATCGCCGAGTGCGCCGGTGCCAAAATCCCACCATGCACGCCAGTTCCATGGGTGATAAGCCGAATGATAAGGCCGGAGAGGTGCAGGTCCTAAAAACAGGTCCCATTCCAGGGTCGGCGGAATAGCTTCTTCTTCGACCGGGCGTTCGAGTCCCTGCGGCCAGATCGGCCGGTTGGTCCAGGCATGCGCATCGCTGATCTCCCCTATAGCACCATCCCATATCCATTCGCAAACCTGGCGGATCCCTTCATCGGAGTTGCCCTGATTGCCCATCTGGGTTGCTACACGGTATTCCAGCGCAAGCTGCGAAAGCAGCCGCGATTCGGAGACACTGTGGGTCAAAGGTTTCTGAAGATAAACATGAAGGCCGCGACGCATAGCCTCCGCTGCGATCATGGCATGGGTATGGTCGGGCGTGGCAATGACGACTGCATCGATCTTGCCGTACATTTCATCCAGCATCTTGCGATAATCCTTATAAATACGGGCATCCGGGTACTTTTCAAATGTCTCTTTACTGTAAGCCCAGTCTACATCGCAAAGTGCAACGATATTCTCTCCGCTGCAATTGGCGATATTGGTCCCCCCTACCCCGCCGACACCGATGCCGGCAATATTCAGTTTACCGTTCGGGGATTTTCTCATTCCTCCAAAACTGAAAGAAGGAAGAATCGTAAATCCGGCAATAGCTCCTGCTGTGGTGCCAATGAATTGTCTCCTTGAAAATTCTTTTTTATTCATAGGGATTGGTTTTCGGTTATCTGAAATAAAAATAAAAATTAATATGATCCGATTGAACTACTTTATCAAAATATGCTTTCAAAAACATTTTGTGTACCGGGAAACTAAAGGCAACAAAAAATCTCCTTAATTTTGAATTGAAAACTCTGCATGTAAACCAACTATTGAGAAAACTATTACTATATCTAAGTATCATTGGGGTGTTCACAACCTTGATCTGGATCGTTATCATTCAGGGGAACCAGATTACCAGGGTTGAACATGAAGTTACTGTCGTTGACAATAGCAGTCTTTTCCTGGATAAAACAAAACCTGTTGTCATTGATTCAAAGCAGAATGTCTTTGATCAATTTGTGAATAACATCAAATATCCCCTGAGCATATTATTACTGCAGGTAATCGTCATCCTGGTCACATCAAGGGTTTTTGGGATTTTATTTAAGAAACTGGGACAACAAACCGTCATAGGTGAAATAATAGCAGGGATATTCCTTGGCCCTTCAATCCTGGGTTGGCTATTTCCACACCTTTCATCCATCATATTTCCCCCTAATTCTTTTATATCATTACAATTCCTGAGTCAGATCGGGCTTGCCTTCTTCATGTTTGTTATAGGTATGGAACTGGATCTGAATAAAATAAAAAGTAAAACCCATGATGCTGTACTGATAAGTCATGTAAGTATAATTTTCCCTTTTTTTCTTGGCTCATGCCTTTCATATTTCATTTTCCAGGATTTAGCCCCCGGAAATATCAATTTTATGTCATTTGCTTTATTTATGGGGATAGCTATGAGCATCACCGCTTTCCCGGTATTAGCAAGGATTATAAAAGAAAGGGGATTGACAAAAACACCCCTGGGAATTCTAACGATAACCTGTGCAGCGGCTGATGATGTTACAGCATGGTGCCTTTTAGCGGCAGTAATTGCGATTGTAAAAGCCGGCAGTGTAACAAGCTCCTTATTCACAATCGGCCTGGCCATAGCTTATATCATCGTAATGATTTATGTGATCAAACCCTGGCTTCAAAAGGTCAGTGATAAAAGGTTAAAGAATGAAAGGATTGACAAAACCGTTGTAGGGATTTCATTTTTTGTTTTACTGATGTCAGCATATTTTACCGAACTTATTGGTATCCATGCATTATTCGGTTCTTTTATAGCAGGGGTGATTATGCCTAATAATCTGAGATTCAAAGAAATGCTGACTGATAAAGTCGAAGATGTAAGTACGATACTGCTTTTACCTATCTTTTTTGCATTTACCGGCTTAAGAACACAAATTGGTTTATTGAATGAAGGCCACCTCTGGATAATTTGCCTGGTTGTAATATTGGTTGCAATAACAGGTAAGCTGTTAGGTAGTGCGATAGCGGCAAAAATCGTCGGGCGGTCATGGAAAGAATCCCTTTCAATTGGGGTTTTAATGAACACCAGGGGGCTGATGGAACTTGTTGTCCTGAATATTGGTTATGATCTCGGGATCCTTGGCCCTGAAATATTTGCCATAATGGTAATCATGGCCTTGACCACTACCTTTATGACAGGCCCGTTATTAGATACTATCAATTATTTCTTCAGGACTGAAAAAATTGAAGCGGTACGAGCAGATAATGCATAAATTCAGGATAATTTAACAACAGCTCCACTCCTGCTGCTCTCAAAGGCCAGCTCGATGATCCGGATAACATTTCGTGCCTCTTCAGGACGTACAGCCTGCTCTGCCCCTTTCATTATCACCTCATGCACATTCTCATAAAATCCCATGTAGTTACCAGGTTCTGTTTCGATGTTACCGTAGAATTGCTGTCCGTGCATTTCCGCATTCAGTATCCCCCAGTAATCAGGATCATCCTTACCCCAGTCCTTTAAATCCGGCATGAGTCCTTCTTTGAGCATTTCTTCCTGAGGATCTATGCCGTATTTAACAAAAGAGCCTTTAGTTCCGTGAAGGATAAACCTGGGGCCCGGCTCTTTTACGAACATTGATGCTTTCAGGATCACTTTCAGTCTGTTGAAGTTAAGCTGGACCTGGAAATAGTCATCCACTTTGCTCTCCGCCCTTTGCGACCGGATATCGGCAAAAACCGATTGTGGCATGCCATAAAGCACGATGGCCTGGTCGATCAGGTGCGAGCCCAGGTCGTATAGCACGCCTCCTGCCGGTAATGGCTCGTCGCGCCAGGCACTGCGGCGGGCTCCGGGTGCAAAGCGGTCGAAATGAACCTCATATTCGAGGATCTCGCCCAGGTAGCCATTGTACACCACCTGCTGAACCGTCTTAAAATCGCCGTCCCAGCGGCGGTTCTGGTAAACAAAGATCTTCCTGCCTGCTTTTTCCGCAATACGTATTAATTCATCAGCTTCAACAGAAGTTGGAGTAAATGGCTTTTCAATTACGATATGCTTTCCCGCTTCAAGTAAATCCTTAGCCTGCTCAAAATGGTAAATGTTTGGGGTTGAAATCACTACCAGCTCAAGGGAATTATCTTTCAGCAGACTTCGATAATCCTTTACTGGTTCGGTATAAGGATAGATTTCCTTGGATGATATTCCGTTCCGCTCCACAACTTTGGCCAGGTTGAAACCCGGATGAGAATGGATAAAAGGGGCATGAAAAACCCTTCCTGATAAACCGAATCCGATGATTGCAGTATTTATTGGCTTTGCCATACAATTGATTTTGTTAAAGCAGTCGTGACAAGTTTTTATAAGAAATAGAAATGCTTTCCAGCGGGTCATCCTTGCAGGTATCCTGTTCAACAAAGAAATAAGACATTCCTGAAATATTATTATGACGGAAGATATCTTTAAAATCAATAATACCGGCCCCTACAGGTGCAAATCTCCTTTCGGGACCTGCATCCATATCTTTGACATGCCAGAGTTCAAACCTGCCGGGGTATTTCTGAAAATAATCAACAGGGTCTACTCCGGCATAAACCATCCAGTAAAGATCTGCTTCAAAACAGACATTTTTCACATCGGTTTCTTTCACCAGGATGTCATAACCAGTTGTTTCCTCTATTTTCACGAATTCAAAAGCGTGGTTATGGTAGCCGAATTTCAGTCCTGAACGGTTGCAGGCTTCACCCAGTTCGTTAAAGAGGTTGGCTGCGGCTGAATAGTCATCCCTGGCCGGTTGCTCCGGAACCGACATCCAGGGATAAATTACATAGGCAGCGCCCAGTTCAAGGTGCGCATCGATCACCTCCTGGCTGTTTTCCGGGCTGAATGCAACATGTGAACTAACCACTTCCATGCCCAGGTCGGTGACCATCTTTCGAAACTCAACTGGCGCCAGGCCGTAAAATTTACCCTGGTCGTAACCGGCGGCTTCGAGCCATGTGTACCCGGTTTCAGCCACTTTTACAAGGGTCCCTTTCAGGTCCTTGCTGATAAGGTCACGCAGCGTGTATAGCTGCAAGCCAATATCTTTTTTGAAAGATGAGGCTTTTAGAAACCCGGGTGCAATCATAACAGAAGCAGTGGCAAGGGTGGTGGTTTTGAGAAAGGTTCTTCTTGTTATCATTATCTGTTGTATCAATCTTATGTACTATTGCCGGCTTTTAATTTCCCGCAGAGATCACGAAGTTTAAACACAAAGATCACAAAGAAAAATATTGGAAAATAAAGTTTTGTGGCTTCTGTGTTAAGCTAATTAAATGATTTTTTCGTTTACAGGGTCCCAGAATACCTGCCGGTTTTCTTTGAATGCGATTGTCCCCATATGGGCCGTCATGGCTTCGTCGAAAGCTTCATCGATATTGCAGCTTGTAGTGCCCCCGTTACGGATGCAATCGAGCCATTCACGGATGTGCAGGTAGGTGGTATCCACGCGTTTGCCGCCACGGTAAGTATACATCAGGCCCCTGCCGGCAAAGTACTGTTCTGTTGGCGAAGTGATGGCATCAACATTTTTAAGCCCGGGCGTATAGGTAAAGATTGGAAGATCCGGATCGATGATCCCGGCCTCGATCTTCTCCCTGTAGCGCGTTGAACCATGATCAGCGTAGATGGTCATGGTGGATCCCAGCTCCATCGCAGCATCGTGACCCATAATCACCCTGCCGCGCCGGCGGTTGCTGGCAAGTGTGGCGCTGTACATCAGGGTGAGGTCGCGCTCAGGGTATTCGAAAACAGTATGAAGCACATCGGGCACGGTCCTTCCATCTTTAAAGAAGTAAATCCCCCCGCTTGATACTGCAGAATGGGGAATGCCCAGTCCCATGATCTGGTTCATGGCGTCGTATTCATGGGTGAGCAGGTCGCCGGAAAGACCGGTGCTGTAATCCCACCAGCAGCGCCAGCGGAAAAACCTCTCCAGGCTGAATTCATGCGGTGGCGCCTGGCCGATGAACTGCTGCCAGTCGATGGTGGATGGACCGGCATCGTCATGTATCGGGTAAACCCAGGCGCCGTTGGGATCATTACGATTGGTCGTCACTTCGATAAGGTTGACTTTACCAAGGATGCCCTGTTTGATGACTTCACGGGCTTTCAGGTAGCTTTCATTCTGCCTGCCCTGGTGGCCAAGCTGGAATACAATCCCGTTTTCTTTGATGGCTTTCCGCACTTCGTAGGTTTCTTCTACCGTCCAGGTCAGCGGTTTTTCGCAGTAAACATGTTTCCCGGCGCGGGCTGCAGCAATAGTCATCGGTCCGTGCCAGTGATCCGGGGTGGCAATGATCACTGCATCAACTTCCGGCGACTGAATGAGATCAAAGTAGTTCAGGTAGCGTACAGGCTTATCACCCATCTTTCCACCGGTACCTTCACGGTTGCTATTCGCACCGGCCTCGACAGCCATGTCACCATATGTATCGAAGATGTCGCAAACCGCAGTCAGCCTGACGTTCAGCCCTTCCTGGGCAAGGTAATCCTCGTATTCGGTATTCTGCTTATTTTTCAGCGCTTCTTCCTTCCAGTAATCAACCCTGGTTGGGTGGGTAAAACCGGCGCCCATAGCCAGGTCTTTCCCCCGTATCCCATACCCGATCAGGCCCAGCCTTATTTCTTTTCCTTTCGACGGGTCACCCTGTATTCCAGCCGGTTCAGTATTGATATTCAGCTCCTCCTGGATGTTCAGGCGGAGATATTTCTCATATTTTCTTTTCCTGTACCAGGCGTATGCCAGCGCTCCGACTACCGGCACGCTTACCAGGGATTTTAAAACATCTCTTCGATCCATAAATGTTAGCTCAAAGTTCAAAGTCCATAGTCCAAAGTCTAAGTTATTTAGTTTAAAGCTGCAGTTATTGTGACAAAAGTTAAAGATATTTTGTAATTAAGGATTAATTCTAAACTACTAACTAACTATTTTAACTTTGAACTCTGAACTTTGAACTTTGAACTAAATATATATTTGTCCATCCCCCATTCCTTCCATGTCGGGAACACCAGCAATACACAAAGGGCCAGGGCCTCTATCACCATTTTGTTAATTATCATATAGCTCCCATCGCTGGGTACAGCATATTTCAACCCTATGAACGGCGGATGCGACAGGTAGTAAAATGCCATCAGCACAATTCCGGAGATGATTGCCACCCTTGTAAAGGCGCCAAGGATCAGTCCAAGGCCAATAAGTATGAGGCCCCAGATATTCAGAAAATCAACCACTTTAAGAATATCCGGATTGGAAGCAAGATTGAAATAGAATGATTTCAAAAAGCCTGCTGAATCAAGCAGGTAGCCGGCACTGGTCCAGTTCGGATTGGCCAGCTTGACGAGTCCTTCATAAAGAAAGTGCCATCCGATTGCGAGGCGAAGGGCAAGGAGCAGTATTTTTTGAGAGAGGGTCATTGGTCTCACGGTTAGCTGTTAGTGGGGTGGTGGGGTGGTGTGGTGGTAGAGTGGTGAAGTGGTGGAGTGGTGGGGTTTTGAGGTTTTGAGGTTTTGAGGTTTTGAAGTTTTGAGGTTTTGAGGTTTTGAATTTGTTTGGTATTTGGTGCTTGGTATTTGGAATTTACTCAAGTCTCTTGAGTTTTATGCTTCTGAACCGTACAACAGTCCCGTGGTCCTGCAGCCCGATATGCCCGGATTTAGCCATGCCGTAGCCGGGGTAGTCCTTCCATTTCCCTTCATGGGCCAGTTTATGCCATTCTTCGGTCCAAAGATCATATTCAACGATGATTTCACCGTTAAGCCAATGAGTGACATGCCCTTTTTCAACCCTGATCCACGAGGAATTAAATTCCCCGGCTGGCATCAACTTTTTCTTGAGTGTATCGGCCGGATGCATGGCATAATTAGCGCCGGTTTGCTGCCAGTTTTCTAGCTTACCGGAGTATCCGTCATCATCGATCAGCTGGTATTCGGGTCCGGAGGCGTAAGTCGATTGGAAATCTCCTTCCTGCACGTGAAATAATATTCCGCTGTTTCCCATCGGAGAAATCGCCCATTCAAGGTATAGCTCAAAATCCTCATACTGGCTGATAGTTATGATATCTCCACGGGTTTCATTCCCATCACCCGGGGAGGTGATCAGGCAACCATCGTCCACCTTCCAGCCAAAAGGTACCTGGTCCATTTTAAAGCCGCGCCATCCGTCTGTCGTTTTCCCGTCAAATAGCAGCATCCAGCCTTCGTTAACTTCTTCCTTCGTGAGCTCATTATTCTGTGCTATCACCTGTTGATTGTTAAGGAGGCTGAAAAGCACGAGTGCCGCCAGGATTAGAATTCTTTTCATGGGTTGTTATTTTCGCCCGTTAAAATTAAGAAAATTGCATTCGGGACCCCACCACATTTTAAAACATTTTATCTTTATGATTATCAATAATACCGCGTGATAGAGTCACAAAAGATATTCCCTGCCAGGCTCAAACTATTTATGCTGGGCATGACTGCCATGGCCACACAGGTCATCCTGATCCGGGAATCACTGGCTATTTTTCAAGGTAACGAATTGATCATCGGGCTGTTCCTGGGGATCTGGATGCTACTGACCGCACTGGGGGCTTATGCCATAGTTCAAAGCTCAAAGATCAAAATTCAAAGATCAAAAATCGGAAATACTTCGACAATCGACAATCGACAACCGACAACCGACAATGAGCCCCCCCTGCTTCCCCGCTTCCAGGCTCCCCTGCTTATATTGCTCACATTATTACCCCTGACCACTCTTTACCTCCTGGTCATCCTTCGCTACACGATAGTTCCATCCGGTGTTTTGCCCGGACTTGGACAGATTGCACCTGTGATCTTCCTTGCTTTATTGCCCTTCTGCCTTGTTTCAGGAATGATATTCCCTATTCTCGTTCAAAGCCTGTCGGCTTTGAGTGGGAAAAACCTGTTATATGAGGGATATGCCCTTGATTCAGCAGGAAGCATCCTGGGAGGACTGCTTTTCAGCATGCTGTTCATTCTGGTTTTGCCACCCTTTGAAAGCCTTTTATTGCTGACCATGATCTGTGCCGTCACAATAATTATTTGGCTATTTATAATAAAGCGTAAAATGCCCGCCATTAGCCTATTGCTAATTGTTATCATAATGATCATCCTGGATTTCAGGTACAAACCTGCGAGCTTCCTTGATAAATTACAATTCAATAAACAGCAAATCATTGAAATCAAATCATCACCATACGGGCTTCTTGCTGTGACCAGGATCGGCGAGCAATTCTTTATTTATGAAAATGGGACCCCGGTCAATTTGGGCGACGATGCTGTTTCCTGCGAGGAATCAGTTCATTATGCAATGTTGCTCCATCCTTCTCCTGGAAAATTGATGGTAATATCCGGAGGTACATCCGGTAGTATAAATGAAATCCTGAAATATCCTGTTTCAAAAGTTGATTACGTGGAAACAAATCCCTGGCTGATGCGCCTGGCTGTCAAATACCGGCCATTACCCGATGATAAGCGCGTAAATTATATTTTTAAAGACCCCAGGATTTTTCTTAGTAAAAATGATGAGAAATATGACGTCATCCTGATCAATACCCCAGAACCAAATTCAGCCGAATTAAACCGGTTTTACACGGTTGAATTTTATAAACTATTGAAGAACAATCTTAATCCCGGTGGGATTATCTCTGTTTCCGTGCCGGCAGCGGGAAACTATATGAGCGAAACTTCAAGGCAGATGCATTCAGTCAATTATAACACACTGAGTTCTGTTTTCAGGAATATCAGGATCATTCCCGGAGCCAAAGATTATTTCCTGGCAACCGACTCAACAATTGAACAATCGATCTTCAAAGACTTTCAAACCAGGCGAATAGAGAATAGTTATATAAACCCTTCTTACATTAATGAAAATCTGTTAAAAATGCGCAGCGAGCTGATTATGAAGGATATTATCCCGAAAACGGTCATCAATTCCGATCTCAGGCCCTTTGCTTTCCATTTGTTTCTCAGGCAGTGGCTGGAAAGGTTTAAAACTAATGCCTGGATTATTCCTGCCGTCCTCATCTTATCAGTGATGTTAATTTTCATCTTCCTGGGACCTTTAAACCTGGGTTTGTTTACCGGGGGATTTTCGGCTTCAGGACTGGAATTCCTTTTGATGATCTGGTTCCAGGTTATTTACGGTTTTGTTTACCAGATGACCGGTGTGATCTTCGCGGTGTTTATGATTGGGATAGCCATCGGTTCGCTTTTCAGGCAGAAAATATATAAAAGCAATACCTTCCGTGGATTTTTGACCCTTCAAGTGGCCCTTGCGGCTTTTTCAGCAATCATAGCAGCATTGATGCTAATCATCCCTACCGGCTCTGCCAATAAATTCCTGATTGCCCTGATCTTTATCCTACTGTTTATCACAGGCCTTCTGACAGGAATCCAATTCTCTCTCAGCGCATACCTGCGTAATTCGGAAATTTTAAAAAGCTCCGGCGAATCCTTCAGCTCCGATCTGTTAGGCTCCGCGATTGGCATACTGGTTGTATCGGTTTACCTGGTTCCGCTGGTTGGCTTGCCTGTGACTGCAATTCTCTTGGCCGGGCTGAATGTGGTGGCGGTTGGGGTGATGATCCTTAGAAAAAGGTCATTAGGCTGTCATTGATTGTTTTGATAAATGCAGAGAGTTATTAGTGAACAGCCCTTAAGGCTGCATATATTCCCCTAAAAATTCAATAGGATCATAAAATTTCCTGTTGAGTTCTTCTTTTGAATAACACACTAAAGTATAAGAAGATAAAAGCCTTTCCGGATTTGAATCTCTTTGCATTAATTTGGAAGGACGTATTTTAAGAATTTCAAAATGAAAATGATCGAATTGCCAGCCAAATGCATCGAGTTCATTTTTATTCATAAATCGGGCTATAGGTAAATCCGGGCTTACACTATCATATAAATTGACCGTAATTCCCGCGATATGCTCATAAACTGTCCACAATTTCCGTTCTACTTCATGTTCGATGATCACCTGGGCATACGGGCCATCCCGGCGTACACTAATTACTATGCCCACTGCTATGGGAAATACTGGTTCGTTTTGGTAATTTTTCGATGGCCTTTTTATGTCAATACCGGTATGATAATGGGCTGGAATGCCTGCCCTTTCCTTTCTTAGCAATCCAAAATCACCTATTTCTGTTAGTGCTAAAGTGGTGATTGAATTTCTGTCAATAGTTTTTACCGGCAGTCTATATGATAGTTGAGCAAGGGGATTTAAAAGGAGGATGATTATGATAATGGAAGTGAAACGCATTTCTAATAAAATTCAGTGCTGATGTTGGTTGGTGAATGAATGCCAAATATATACAATTAGTTTATGGCATCACCACTTGCCGGAACTATAAACAATTGAACAATCGGACCTCTAACAGTTTAACAATTTAACAATGTAACAATTTAACAGTCTAACAATTAAGCCAGAAGTAATCTGAGCCAGAATTTTCCGTACCTTTGCACCCTCAAAAATTTCAGGTAAATCCAATTCATGCTACAAACCAAGAATATCGCGATAATCGCGCATGTCGACCACGGAAAAACCACGCTGGTAGACCGAATCCTTTATCAATCCCATCTCTTCCGTGATAATGAAGAAGTTGGCGAATTGATCCTCGACAGTAACGACCTGGAAAGGGAAAGAGGGATAACTATTTTGTCAAAAAATGTTTCTGTAAGATATAAAGGTTTTAAAATAAATATAATCGATACCCCCGGCCACTCCGATTTCGGAGGGGAAGTGGAGCGTGTCCTTAATATGGCCGACGGTGTCCTGCTGCTGGTCGACGCTTTTGAAGGGCCCATGCCGCAAACGCGCTTTGTTCTTCAAAAAGCCCTCGAGCTGAAACTGAAACCAATCGTGGTTATCAATAAAGTCGATAAGCCGAACTGCCAGCCCGACCTGGTGCATGAGGCCGTATTCGATCTTATGTTCAACCTTGAAGCTAACGAAGACCAGCTGAATTTCCCTACCGTTTACGGCTCCTCCAAGCACGGCTGGATGTCGGAAGACTGGCAGAAACCTACCACCGATGTTACCCACCTTCTTGACGTGATCATAGAATCTATTCCTTCGCCTGTTATTGAAGAAGGGACACTCCAGATGCAGATCACTTCAATCGATTATTCATCTTATGTCGGAAGAATTGCAGTGGGCCGTATCCACCGCGGCAGTCTCAGGGCCAATATGCCGGTATCGCTCGTAAAACGCGACGGGTCCGTACGCAAATCACAGCTTAAGGAGGTTTATGTTTTTGAAGGGCTGGGGAAGGAAAAAACCAAGCTCGAGGTGGAAGCAGGCGAAATCTGCGCCGTAATGGGTATCGAAGATTTCGATATCGGCGATACAATTGCCGATGCGGAATTCCCGGAAGGCCTGGTCCCGATCAAAGTGGATGAACCGACCATGAGCATGCTGTTCACCATTAATAACTCACCTTTTTATGGCAAGGACGGCAAGTTTGTCACGTCACGGCACCTTCGCGACAGGCTGTTCAGGGAAATAGAGAAAAACCTGGCCCTCAGGGTCAATGAAACCGGTTCGCCCGATTCTTATATGGTCTTCGGCCGGGGTATCCTCCATCTTTCCATCCTTGTTGAAACCATGCGCCGTGAAGGCTTTGAATTCCAGCTCGGCCAGCCGCAGGTCATCATGAAAGATGTCGACGGTATTAAATGCGAGCCTATTGAATACCTGACCGTTCACGTCCCTGAAGCTTTTTCAGGAAAAGTTATCGATATCGTAACCGGCAGAAAAGGGGAATTATTGAACATCGAAACCAAAGGCGACCGTATCGTGCTGGAATTCAACATTCCGGCACGCTCTATTATCGGTCTTCGCAACACTATCCTTACATCCACCGAAGGTGAAGCAATCATTGCACACAGATACAGGGGCTACGAGCCCTGGAAAGGCGACCTGGCCGTCAAACGCAACGGCGCCCTGATCTCGATGGAAACCGGGCTGGCCATCGCTTACGCCATCGATAAGCTACAGGACCGCGGATCCTTCTTCGTTGATTCTAATGATCCCGTGTATCGCGGCCAGGTGATTGGTGAACATATCCGCCCCGACGACCTGGTGATCAATGTATGCAAAACCAAGAAACTGACAAATATGCGGGCAGCCAGCGCCGATGACAAAACCTCCATCACCCCGCCGATAAAATTCTCACTTGAAGAAGCCATGGAATATATCCGTAATGATGAGTATGTGGAAGTGACCCCCAAATCCATCCGAATACGGAAGATTATCCTCGACGAAATAGAGCGCAAGCGCAAGAAGATCTGGGCCGCACAGGACGGGCCGGCGTAGAGAATCCATCTGAATCGCAAACATCTCAGTCCGACGGGTAAATCCGTCGGTTCCTGGATTTGATGTTCTTCCGACGGTTCAATTATTTTTCTTATTTTTATCTCATAAACCAAAAGAATTGTTTTATGAGATACCCAACAACCCTTCCTTTTGGAAAATTAGCTCTTACATTATCCATGGTTATTTTTTTATTTTCCTGTGCAAAGGATAATGATGAAAAGAACACTGATTTCCGTCTGAGTTCCTATACTATTATCGAGATCGATGAAGATCCTTACCTGGGAACTGATTATGATACCACAATTTATAATTTGACTTATGACGCTGAAGGAAAGCTCATTACGATCGATGATGATTATGGATACACGACAAAATTTATTTATAATAATTCCGGGACTCTTGAAAAAATTGAAGAGTATTCATCCGTCCATTTGAGGTATTATTATCTTTTAACCTGGTTAGGTAACCAGGTGACAATACAGGAATGGTTGTCTGTTAGCGGAACATTTGTCCCCTGGTTTGAGAAAAAAGTATACTATTTTACCGGTACAGATCAAATCGACAAGATCGAAATGTATCAATTAGATGATAATGAGCAATGGATATTAAAATATTATAAGGTCTACACATGGCAAAACAACAACAATACTATAATAAATTCTTACATAGAAGACCCTGTGATGGCTTATAGTGTAAATCAAACTTTTGATTCAAAGCCGAATCCGTTTTATAACCTCCAGCCGTATTGGTTCATAATGGATGATTTCTTATTCATCTCTAAGAATAACATTACATCAATAAGTAATGATGAGCAGATCCTTAATTTCATTTTTACTTATAATGATAATAATTATCCGGCCACAATATATACAGAATTTACGTCAGATGGGAACTTAGGTAGTTTTGAATGGAAATTCGAATATGAAAGTTATTAAACTTTAGCCGTTGGAGCAAAAAAATCTTTGTGCGCCTTCGTGATAACCTTTGTGCGCCTTTGTGGTTAAAACACAAACTTATCTTAATTTTACAAAGGATTAATTCAGCATTATGTCTGCCTCGAAGACTTTGTCAAAGCGTGAATTCCTCATAAACTCCTTTTTGGGAAGCTGCGGGATTTGCCTTGCTGCTTCCGGGCTGGCTAACAGTTCCTTCGGAAATGCTGCATTCGCACTAGCTAACGGGTCCTTCGGAAAGGATAGTTTACCTCATTTATCAAATAATTCTGCTTTTCCTCAGGATGACGGCCCGTGGAAATGGTCGAAAGAAGCCCTTTATTTTATTGATACGCCAAAAGGCATCAAATGCAAGCTCTGCCCGCGCAAATGTGAGATTGAGGTGGGTAAGGCCGGTTCCTGCCGGACTAATGTCAACTACAACGGAAAGTTATATTCCATCACTTACGGTAATCCCTGTGCAATCCATATCGACCCGATAGAGAAAAAACCGCTGTTTCATTATATGCCCGGAACGCTGAGTTACTCTATTGCTACAGCCGGTTGCAACCTGGCCTGCCTGAACTGCCAGAACTGGGAAATATCCCAGGTCAGTCCTGAAGAGACCCGTAACTACGACATGATGCCGGAGGTGGTGGTTGCTGAAGCTAAAAAGGCCGCCTGCAAATCTATTGCTTATACGTATACGGATCCGGTGGCCTATTATGAATATACGCTGGATACCTCGATGATGGCCCGCCAGCAGGGGATAAAGAACGTGCTTGTCTCGGCAGGGTATATCAATCCCGACCCTCTCCGGAGGCTGAGCAAAAACCTGGATGCCGCACGGATCGACCTGAAAAGCTTTAGCGACGAAATCTATGAAATGCTGAACGCCGGGACCCTGCAGCCTGTGCTGGATACCCTGAAAATACTCAAGGAGGAAGGTGTCTGGCTGGAGATCATCAACCTGGTGATCCCGACCTGGACCGATGATTTTGATATGATAAAGGAAATGTGCGACTGGCTGGTGGAGAATGAATTGCACATGTTCCCGCTCCATTTCAGCCGTTTCCAGCCTGAGCACAAACTCACCACTCTCCCGCCCACCCCCGTCTCATCACTTGAAAAAGCCCGGCAAATTGCTATCGGTTCAGGGATAAAATATGTGTATATCGGCAATGTCCCGGGTCATGCCGGCGAAAATACCTATTGCCCGAATTGCAAAAAGATGATCATCGAAAGGAAAGGGTTCAGCATCCTGCAGAACCACATCATTAGTTCAAAATGCAGTTTCTGCCAGGAAAAGATCGACGGAGTCTGGATTTAACCTCACCCTCAAGATGGGATTTTTCATTTAATCAATTACCTTTGCAATCCGCATTATAATTGAATTTTATCCAGGCGATGAAAAAGCGTAAGATCTGTTTTATTCATAATCCAGTTTCAGGTGTCCGGAAATTTAACCGGTTCGAAGAATTGGTACAGCAAAACCTGGACCTGGATAAATTTGAATATTCCATCCGCGATACTAAAAGTCCGAAAGATGCGATGCGCCTGGCTTCTGTCGCTGTGCAGGAAAATTTTGAAATTGTGGTAGCTGTCGGTGGGGATGGCACGATAAACGAAGTCATACAGGGACTGGGAAATTCCAGCGTCATCCTTGGAATTATTCCGGGCGGATCCGGGAACGGCCTTGCCCGCCATCTCGAAATCCCTCTTGAGCCGGATAAAGCTATCCAGCAAATCAATAAATTCAGAATAAAAACGATTGATATAGCTACCATAAATGGATACCCATTTGCCAGCATTGCCGGGCTTGGATTTGATGCCAGGGTTGCCAGCAAGTACCGGAAAGTAAGGAGAAGAGGGCTCTATGGTTATGCCAGGGTCATTGCCCAGGAATTTTTCAGCTACCGGGAAAGGGAATATACACTGACTTTCAATGGCCAGCAGATCACTCGCAAGGCAGTCCTGCTTTCAATTGCCAATTCCAACCAGTTCGGTTATAATACCATTATTGCCCCGACTTCCCGCGCCGACGACGGGCTGCTGGATGTGGTAGTAATGAAGAAATTCCCGCTCGGCGAGCTGCCAAGGATGATTGGCCTGCTGTTTACCGGTAAAATCGACCAGGCTTCTTATTATGAATCATTTAAAACAAAAGAACTGTTTATTGTCAGACGCCGTGGAAAAAGAGTAAACATCGATGGGGAAGCTATCCGTATGGGCCGCGAAATTTTTATAAGGATCCTTCCTGCCGCAATAAAAGTTATCGTTTAAATCAAATCTTATCTGTTACTTCTTTCACAA